>JAFEAY010000025.1 GCA_018266175.1 Candidatus Dependentiae bacterium | reverse complement strand
GAACTCGATAATTTGAAAAACAAAAAAAATATGCTTCCCTAGAGGATAATCACAACCTCAAACAAGAAAGGGAAGCGTAATGATGTTAACAAAAATTTTTTGTGAAGTTTATGATTTTTTAAAAACAGCTGACTTTAAAAGTCGAATATTGGCCCGTGAAGAAAGAAAAAGCCTTGGTAGAAAACAAAAAATGACAAAAGTTGATGCGATAACAATTCTCATTTTTTATAATTTTTCTAAGCGCTCAACATTCAAAGATTACTATGAAATGGATGTCTTAGGGTGGTTGAAAAGACTCGGCCGCAAGCGACCGAGATTCAAATCTTCAGTTGTAGCCCTTTTTGTTCTTCCTCATCCATTTTTTTTAGCTGATTTTTTACATATTTTCTGATTGCCTCTTCATTTGCATTTCCAATTGTCTCCACGAAAAAACTTTGCGTCCAAAGTTTACCTCCCCAAAAATATTTCCTTCTTATAGTTGGGTATGCTTTGAAAAAATTTCTTGCAGATAGACTCTTTATGATTTGCATTATTGCTGATGGGCAAACTTTAGGTTCTGATCTTACTACCATGTGAATATGATCTCCTGGTACCTCCAGTTCTACAATTTCAATGTTATAGTCATAACCTATCTTACGTATAATATCTTTTAGCTTTGTACGATATAGTTCGTCAAAAATTTTGTGTCTGTACTTTGGTATCCATACAAAATGGTACATTATACGAAACACATGATGCGAATTCCGGTCTAGTTCCATGAGCTTGGATAGCTTTATAATGAGCTTGCGCTCATTATAAAGCTATCCAGCTCGGGAGCAAGCTCCCGAGATTTCCGCTTTACGGGTTAAATTTGACCTGCTAACACAAAAAACATATTCAAAAAGCCTTGATTTTCTTATGTACAAAGTGCTATTCCCTGAGTAGAAACTTTTTTATCTACTCAGGGACCTTTTGCATGAAAATACGTTTTTTAATACTTAGTCTATTTTTTGGAGTATCAGCCTGGAGCACTCTTTTTGGGTATACCATTCCAGCTGATTACATTCATATCGAATGTACTATGAAGCCTTTTGTGCGCAAATCAAAAAAGATTTCACAACCGCGCCGACCTAAACAAGCAAAGCTTGGGAAGCAAGGAAAAGTTTGTCAGACAAATCAAAAGCTTCAAGTAATAAACGAAAAACTCAAGCGCTCTGTTGAGCAATTAAATACCATCTCACATCCAAATATCCCTGGCCCAAAAGTTGCTCGCGTAGAAACTCAAAAAGCGCAGGAAACGAGTACCAATTGGTCTGGATATGTTGCTGCAACTAATTTTAACAATCCAGCACGAGGCTCGGTAACCGGCGCTTATGGATCTTGGATAGTGCCATCAATTATTCCTTCTGGTAGAAATACCTACTCCGCAATTTGGGTTGGAATTGATGGCTACAATAGTCCAACAGTCGAACAAATTGGTACAGCTCATGATTATGTAAACGGAGTTAGATATCACTATGCTTGGTTTGAAATGTATCCAAGAGCCAGTTACACCATACAAGGATTTCCCGTTAATGTTGATGATGTCATCAGTGCGATAGTAGAATATGCTGGAAATGATACCTTTATTCTCCAGATCATTAACAATACTCAAAGAATTGCTACGACTATTCCAACCAGGTATACAAAAATGAGTGGAACTCAACGAAAAAATGCTGAATGGATCTTTGAAGCTCCTTCAAGCAATCGAGTACTCCCTTTAACCAATGTTCAAAGAGTGTATCTATCAGGCTGCATGGCCAAAATAAATGGGATTAAACGGCCATTAAATAGCCCTTTCTTTGCAAATAACTCTATAGAAATGGTAACCAACAATGGAACCTCAAAAGCTATGCCTTCAGCTATCTCAAGCGGAGGAAGCTCATTTTCAGTTACTTGGCTCCATGAATAAACAAATACTCTCTGTTATGCCTAAATAATCTGATGCCAGACTTCCTCGTAAAGCAGCATCTGACGAGTCAAATCAACCGTGCAAAATAAAGCTTTATAAATCTTTTTCAGTGATTATTGACAGATTGAATTTGTAATTGGTACTCTAAAATTAGGTTTTTGGTAAATATCTTAATTAAAAAAATGAAGAGGAGGAGAATGCTATGTTTGGTAACTATAAAAAGATAATTGCGCTCAGTATATTGGCTCTAGGGCTTAATGTCCTAGATGTTCACGCAAAACAAAATAAAGTAAACAAAGTCAAAAGACAGTCCAAAAAGGCACGGAATGAAGCACTGGGGCTTACAAACAAAACACAAGAAGTTCTTTCCTCAGAAGCCAATGCAGCCCGCAAGATAGCAGCTGACGCCGCTGAAGAAGCACAGTTAGCACTTGCTACAGCACAACAACGTGCACAGGAAGCCCTTCTTAAAGAAGAGGAAGCTGTTCAACAGGCCCGTCAAACCGCTATCATTAAAGAGCAAGAAGCGCTCCAGGCGAAGAAAGTAGCCCAAGAAGCTGCTGATAGAAAACGTGATCAGGCACGACAAACTGCTGAAGAAGCCCTGCAAAGAGCTGAACAAGCAAAAATGGTTGCTGAAAAATTGGCTGATCAAGCTCGAGATGAAGACGAAAATTCAGATCCAAAGGTCAATACAAAGATCTTAAGACCTGAAGGAATGGAAAAAAAGGTTCGTAGCCAAAAGAGACTTAAACGACTGAGTGTTATTGCTCCTGCAGCATAAAGAACACGCTCAATATTCTAGAAAACGTCGGGGATAGTTGCAAGACTGTCCCCGTATTAATTTTCTTCAAAATCCCATGATCAAGTCGGTATTACCTTAATTGCTCAATAACAGAGTAAGCAATCATCGCTAACAGTAAATAAAATCACAAATATTTATCCAATTCAACGCCCTTAAGCAGGGCTTTTTCTTATTAAAACACTGCATTCAAAAGGCCTTTGACATAAAACCTCTTTTTGTTAAATTACTTGTCCTACTCATATACGGGGACGGGGCGAATACTCTATCTGAATTTTACACATTGTCTTAAGGGCTCATACATGAACGATCTCGGTCTCATTGGAAAAAAACTTATTGTCGGTTTTTTGATTCTTCTAAATCTCTCCACACTGCAAGCAACAAGCATCAGTAATTATGCTGAAATGGGGCTGGCTCTTGCAGCTATTCCATTTGATATGGCTGCGCAAAAGCATGATCTTGAAAAGGATACAAAAAAGGCCGCATTCCATCACCTCTACGCAAACTCAATCAACATTCTCAAAAATAGTCTTTATCTTTTTAACAACTTTAAATTTCAACGCCAATTGGGCCGCATAAACTTAGGCAGTAGAGATGTACTGGTACACTATGCACTGATAGTTGCTGATTTAAAAAGTTTATATAAAAACTTAAAAGAGCTTGCTCCCGCTCGAAAACAAACGGCATCTCATCAGGTTGGTTCTGAAGATCTGCTTAATTTTGATTTTGATGAAGAAGAATCTATCGAAGATTTTTTTGACTTTGACTTTGATGAAGAAGAATCTATCGAAGAAGCTACCCCAGAAACAACTTTCGATGAAGCTGATGAAATAGTAGATGATGAAAAACTTTCTGAACTTGCTCGCAGAGTCCGCCTATTCATATTGCCAAGCCTTAAAGGGTTAACTTCCTTTGCGCTTGCTTGTGCACAAAGTGGAGCTACCCCGTATGAAAGCATCTCACGAAAACAGGCTCGATACCTTGCTGCAGCGGCTCACCTTTTCACAAGGCTTTTTGCTGAATACTCAGTATCAAAATCAACTGCTCGATATAAAAAATTACTTAAAGCGGCATTAATACTGAATAGTGCTTGGCTTGCTTATGAAGCAACACGCTATGTTGCAACACTCCCAATACTTAATCGACAGCCAGAAGATCTACGAAATCTTAATGAACGACAAGAACCTTTTGTACCTCTCCAAAGACAAGCTGGTGAATGCAGCGTCTGCTATGATGATGCAGACTTATTGCGATTACACTGCGGACATGCCGTTTGCTGTCAAGATTGTTTGGATCATCAACTGAATGCAAATGCGCTCAACACAGTAACGTGCCCTCAACATGGATGTACCGAGCGAATCAACAGAAATGAATTCAGAGACATTACCAATAATAATGAACAAAGACTTGCGGCATATGATGCAGCCATGCAACCTGTAAGGCCAACCACTCCAGAAGCTGCTGCTGCACTGGGAGCTAAGCCTTGCCCTGGTCGTGGATGCGGAGTTCCTATTTACAGAAATGGAGGATGCCAGCATATGACATGCCGAAGATGCGACCATCAATTTTGTTGGGTTTGTTTGGGAAATTGGAATAGAGGCAATGGCCCTTGTAGTTCATATCAGTGCTGGAGACCATTTAGTTTTGAAATTTAGATTTTAATGATTAACACAAAGTTATAGAAAAATTAAGTTATATTTTAACCCGAACTTTAGAGGCTCATAGATGAATTATATCGTACTCATTGGAAGAAAGCTTATTGTTGGTCTTTTGATTCTGCAGAATCTCTCCACGCTGCAAGCTGTAACGCAAAGTAACTATGCTGAAATGGGTTTGGCATTGGCAACCATTCCATTTGATATTACAGCACAAAAGCACACGCTTGCAAAGAATACAAAAAAGGCTGCACTCTATCACATGGCTGCTCACTCGCTGAGTATCGCTAACAAAATATTGTATCTTCATAACAACATCAATGCTCAACAAATCAATGGTCGCCTTAATCTCACTAACAGAGATATACTCGTAAATTGCTCAATTGCGCTTCTTGATCTAAAAAACTTATTTAAATATTTTCGAGTTCTTGTTCCTGCTCCTCAAAAAGTTAATCCGGTAGCCACCGAAGATCTTCTTGATTTTGATTTTGATAACGATACAGATGACCTTCTTGATTTTGAATTTGAAGAAGATGAAGCTGTTCAAGAAGAAATTTTTGATGAGGCTGAGGCTGACGCTGAAGCTGAAATAGCTGAAGAAAAAATATCCAGACTTGTCAAAACATGGCGCACCGTTGCACTTCCAAGCCTTAAAGGCCTCACCGCCTTTGCCCTTGCTTGCGCGCAACAAAACGCAACATCCTATGAAAATTATTCAAGGACTCAAGCTCGAAATATGCTGACCGCAGCTCACTCTTTAACAAAGTTACTTGCAGAGTACTCAGCACTTGAGTCAAATACTGGGTATCCAAAACTACTGATTGCTGCAATGATGCTTAACGCAACATGGCTTGCTTATGAAATTAAGCGCTACATTGAAACGATGCCTGAACCATTCAGAATGCAAACGTCACAAGGACACTGCGAAGTCTGCATAGAAGATGATGTAGAAATAAACCATTTACGTTGTGGGCACGGATATTGCAGAGACTGCTTAGCAGGTACTATCAATGCACGATATGGTGATCGAGGAGCGCAACCATTCAACAGAACTCCATGTCCTCATCAGGGATGCCAGGAAGTGATATCTCGAGATGAAATGGCTATCATCATGAACAACGATAGAACAATCATGGATGCGTATGACGAAGCGCAAGCTCGCTTTGGAAGACCAGCAATGTCTCCTTTGAGTGATGCTGAAATTAGAGCGCAAGGCTTTAAGCGTTGCCCAAATCAAGCATGCAGAAGAACTATTGAAAAAGGGAATGCTTGTCGCCATGTAATCTGCACCTGTGGGCATCAATTCTGCTGGTGGTGCTTAAGAGATTGGCCTCATTATTATTACAATGATTGTGGTAATCAAAATCCTGGACAAAATCCACATGATCGTCACCAACGTTGGGATATAAATGACCCTATGTGGTAATTGTAATTTAATACAGAATTTAAACCGATAATTTTTGCCCGCTTCACCGCGGGCTTTTTTTATGCACTATCATCTTGCTATTCGCTATCTTCGATTTCTTCTCGCGTCACTAAGCCACTGATAGCAAATGCACGCTTAAGCGCCATAGCCTCTGCAACCTTAAGAATCATTGCATTGGTGTATTGCTGCCAAATTGGAGCATCTTTTTTATAATATTCTTTGATGCTGACAAACACCGTTGTTGCTTTTTTACGATCTTTACGAAAAACGCTACAAAATGCTCCAGACAATTTTGATTTATCAAAACTCAGATGCTCTTGACCATAAGTAATCAGGAGACTGCCATCGTCTCGCTTGGTCAGCAGATCACCCTGATACACCACATCGCTTTCAATACCATCAAAATGCTCATTGCAGTTGGCTATTTTCAGGTATCCGTCTCTGCTGGTAATGATCGTAGACTTGCCACCATATTTGATAAAATAGATCTCTTTTTTGAGTGGATCTAAATTGTACATATTGCACAGATACATGAACGTTTTAAATTCATCATCGGTTGCGCCTAGTGCAGCAGTTTTTCTGATGTGATTTTGATCTTCTTGAACAAGATTCGTTTTTGATTTTGTCGTCATTTTCTTTTCAATCTTCTGTGTTTGAGAAGGAGGTAGTCGCTTTAATGTACTTGACAAGAGAGGTTACCGTGAATAGAAAAGAAATCAAATAAGTACGATTTTAAAAGCATTATTGAATCAAAGCAACAGGTGCGAATCCCATACCCCATCAAGCGTCTTCACTGGATTATGAAATACCGGAACACAGTTTTTAAGACCATGATGCGGTAAGCCAAGAGCACTTTGAATAATGCGATACACGCCACCATGACTCACAATCAAAGGAGTTTTTGAACCGGATAATGCAAACACAAGCGCTTGAATTACGCGATTGGAAAAATCGTCATAATGCTCTACATCTTCAACATGGGCACCCTTTTCCCAGCCCTGAACGCGTGGATCAAATAATAAATTTGTTCCTTCCAAAACCCCAAAAAAGCATTCCTTAAATTCATCAACAATCTGAACAGCAGTATCTCTTTTTTCAGCAATAATTTGAGCTGTTTTTAAAGCTCTCCTTAATGGACTTGAAATAATACAATCAAATTGAATATCTTTGAGCAACTCGGCTGCAAGCACGGCCTGCTCGAGCCCATTTTGATTAAGCGGAATGTCAGTATGCCCCATAGCTCGATATTCTTTGTTCCAATCGGTTTCGCCATGTCTAATAAAGTAAAATGGCTTATGAGGAATAATAAGTCGCGTCATAGCTCACAACCAACATCAACGAGGAGTTGCAGACCAACTAACCCTTCGGCAAGTAAATCTTGATCATCAACGTCATGCGCATAAACAACAATTGATAAGGTATGTAAAAGTGCTCGAGCCAAAGCAAGTTGTTCTGTTTGTTCATCAATAGTTCCATAGGTTTCTAAAAATACAGATCGTGCTTGCTGTGGTAAAAAGCTAAAAATAAGTTGTAAATCAACGGCAGGGCTTGCAATGCGAACATCGCCCCAATCAATAACCCCACATATTTCACGCTTTTCGTTAATCAAAAAATGGCGCGCATACAAGTCACTATGAACCAAAACTTTTCGTCCGGTATCAGTAACATTTTTAAGATTTTCAAGCATTGCTTGCAACCTATCACACTGTTGAAATAAACCAAGCTCTCTAATTTTTTCTATATTTTTGAGTGCAAGCGGCAATCGCTTGTGCATATTTAATTTCTCAAGAACGTCAGACCCTGCTCCAAGCTTAAGCGCTTCAGTTTCATCAATTGCATGAAGTACTTTCAAAAATTGTGCCAACGGCTCAGCACAATGAACACGTTCCTGCATGGTTAAACCTGCACCACAGGCAGACTTACCTTCAAGAAAGTAATACCCCAAAAATGGCCACTTGAACAGCTTGCTTGGTTTGCCATAAAACAATGGTTTTGGAATAGGTAGAGGAAGGCGCTGCGCAAGAGCATGAAGCAAATTCCACTCTACATCAACAAGATCTGCACCCATTTGACGACGAGGAAAACGAAAAAGATAGTTACGATTAACGCGGTACGCAACGTTGTCCCAACCTTCTCCTATAAATTCAAGCATAACAGGTTTGAGTTGTGGAAATTGAGATTCGATTAAATGCTTTGCCAAATTGGGTTCAAGCTTAAATTCTGCAGACCACTGCTGACTCATAACGGGCCTTTGTTCTTTATAACTACTCTATTTATTGTATTTAAACCGAATTAATCGAGCAGAATTTACTAAAATAAGAATATCTGAAATAGCGTGAAAAAGGGCTGCTTGGATTGGATTAACCAAGTTAAACAATGCCAATATTATCCCAAGAAGATGAATTAACATAAACCCAAAAAATATATTTTGTTTAATCAAACGCATAATTTTTTGTGAAAGCGCATGGATAAAAACGATGTCTTCTAACCTGTTAGACATAAGCACAATGCCGGCAGCTTGAATTGCAGGCTCCATGCCCATTGCGCCCATTGCAATACCCACATCAGCTTGCTTAAGCGCGGGAGCATCGTTAATGCCATCACCGATCATAGCCACACGGTGGCCCGCTTTTTGTAGATCTTTAATCACCGTTAATTTTTCATCAGGAGCAATCTCTCCATAAGCCTTGTCGATCCCGAGCTGAGTTGCAACATGCTGTGCCACTTCATGCCGATCTCCGCTCAACAAAATAACCTCTTTAATTCCTGATCTACGCAATAAATTAATCGTTTCTTTTGCATCCGACCTAATGGTATCGGCAAGATAAATTTTCCCACACAAAGTTGGTCCACAACTTAAATAAAAAATTGAGTACGGCAAATCAGCCTGCTCTGAAGAAAGGCTTTCTGGAATAGGCACATTGCCATGTTCGGGTGCTTCAATAAAATGCCTACTTCCAAGTAAGTATTTCTGGTTATTGTAGGTAGCTTCAATCCCATGACCTGTTACCGATTCGTAACTTTGAGGCTCTGGAACTTCAATATTTTGTTCCTGTGCTTTTTTTAAAATAGCTTTTGCAAGAATATGCCCTGATCTTTTTTCCATCATAGCAGCAAGCATTAAAACATCGTTGGAGGTGTAGGAACTATGCAGTGCTTCAATTTTAATAACTTGAGGCTCACCAATTGTGAGCGTTCCTGTTTTATCAAAAATAAGTGTATCAACAGAAGAAAACCGCTCAAGCGAAATGCTTCCTTTAATCAAAATTCCGTAACGAAAGGCGGCTGCGGTTCCCGCCAAAATTGCCAATGGAGTGATAAGCGTAAGCTCTATAGGTGAACCAAAAACAAGGAGTGTCGAAACTAACTTAAGATCTCGAGTAAAAAACCAAACAAGCGCTATGAAGGCAACAAGCACTTGCACGATAATTAATGCGGCCTTATTTGAGACGGTAATAATTTTTGCTTTTTCTTGTTCTGCTTGCTCCAATAATTTGCTAATTTTTCCAAAATTCGTTGATTCACCAACTTTTTGAGCAAGAATAATGATAGCACCAGCCTCAACAAATGTTCCTGCAAATACTTGATCCGATTTGCTTTTTTCCTGGGGAATGCTTTCACCGGTCAAGAATGATTCATTAATGCTCGCTTCCCCATCAAGGATAACGCCGTCAATCGGGATCTGCTCTCCCGTTTTAATAATAACCGTCATCCCCTCTTGAACTTCTTCAAGAGCAACAACTTGCTCTTGGTTGCCAACTCTTATCGTTACTTTTGTTGGAATAAGGTTAATTAAACTCTCAATAGCTTTGCCCGTTTTCTCTTCAATAAATCCTTCGAAGTATTTTGCAATAAGCATAATCAAAAGGACAACGGTGATCGCCTGTTTTTCGTTTGCTGCAAAGGCAGCAGCTGTTGCAAGAATAAGAAACAGCTCTGTTGTTATTTTTCTTTCAAAAAGATCTTTTATTGCATCTATGCAGATAGGTATAAATGCTAAAACAAAAGGAATAAGAATAAAAAAATGAGGCGTCTGATTACTCAAAGTAAGAAGAAATAAAAAAGCAGCCGTCAGAACATAAGCTAAGTAGCCAAGACGGTATTTAAAAATTGATAATGTATGCACAAAGTACCTTTTTGTATAAAAATTGCTCTATAAATTTAATAAGCCTTTAGTCTATCTCAGGATCAAAAGAATTAAAGTGGCAACCAGCGAACAAAACACTCAAAATTTGTAATCCCAAAAAATATTTTTATTCTCTTCTTTTAATCGAGCAGTTCACGCTATTATAAAAAATAAATTAAAATCTTTTTGCTTCAGGTCCAATTACGCCAACCAAAATTAATAATTATGAGGGCGATAATGAAGTACTTTTTTTTAGCGCTGCTCTTTATTTTTTGTATAACCTCACTCTACGCCATGGATGATGAAGCAAACAATATTTCAAATAATTACAAGCAAATCAGATGTAGCCTCGTAAACCCCCCTGCCGATAAACGAGAAACATGCTTAAAAGAAGAAAAAGAACTCTTTATACAATTTTACTTTCAATATATCGAGCAATACTCCCAGCAAGCAAAAGATGAATATTCTGGTATTAACGACGCAACCGAAGATGATATTAAAAGATCTGCTGGAAAAGAATTTTTTAATATGATGGTAAAATTTCGTAACAAGCAATTGCTTTTTGCATCAGCTAAAAATGAAATCGGCCAGTTATTAGGTGGATGCTTTTTTTATGCCTACAACACGCAAGTTATTATCCAGAGCCTCTTTATTCAAAATATTTATGACCTTACGCTTTTTGAAAAAGTTTATTATGGAATGATGGCGGTTATTCAGAAAGCATACCCTTACACAACAAGCATTGTAATCTTCAGAAGGACTGTTCCTGAACTATCTATACCTCAATTACAAAGTTATGGCTTCAAACAAATTTCACTACAATTTTATAAATATTATTCCCTCGACGGACACTCTACATGGTCGATTGACGCATACGAACATCATTTGAGCACGTACGAACGCTGGTGCATTATTTCATAATAAATTTTGAATCTACAAACATGTATGTTGAGCAATATAGAGAGCAAGCATCTGCCCATAATCATTCTTTTTTGACTCATCTAAAAAAGAACTTTTAAAAGAATTGCGGGCACACATTACAAGTTCACCACATGAAAGTTTGAGTGCATCAGCAACCGCTTGATAATTGTCTGCAATATAACCACCAAAAAATGCTGGGTCGTCAGAATTAATTGAAACCATCAATCCTGCGTTAAGCATCTGCTTAAGAGGATGATCTTCAAGCTTTTCAAAGCCTCCGAGCACAATATTTGAAAGTGGACAAACGGTTAGAGGAATTTGCTTGTAAACAAGTTCTGTAACAAGGTCTTGATCCGCCATGCATCCAACTCCATGATCAATACGCTCGGCCCCAAGCAAATCTAATGCTTCGCGAATCATGGCCGGACCCGCATCGCCTTTTTCTGCCGCATGAGCAACAACGTGGTAGCCATACGATCGGGCTTGAGCAAAAACACGCTCAAATTTTGACGGTGGATTACCTTGCTCAGCGGAAGCAAGTCCAACTCCAACAATTTTACTATGCTTTGCATGAGCAAGCTCAAGTGCTTTGAATGCATCACTTTCGCTCAAATGCCTGATAAAACACATAATCAAAAAAGCAGAAATTCCAAACTGTTTTTGACCATCAACAAGCGCCAGCTCAATGCCATCAATAATTATTTCTGGCGCAATGTTGCGCGGCATGTAGGTTTGTAAATCAAAAAATATCTCGCTGTGCAACACGCCTTGTTCATGAGCCTTTTTGAGATAGGCCATCGTTACATCATAAAAGTCTTGTTCATGCTGTAAAACATTGGTTGCAAGAATGTAGGTATCAATAAAAGATTGGTAATCATAAAATGCATATTTATTTTCTTGAGTAATCAGATTAGATGGTACTTGTATCTTGTTACGATCAGCAAATACAAAAAGCTGCTCCGGCTCCATGGTTCCTTCAATATGAACGTGAAGCTCAGCCTTAGGAAGCTTTTTTATAAATTCTGAACATGTGATATTTTTCATGATACACCCCTTACTACTCTATGAACTCATGTTTGAAATAAGAATTATTTTACTTTAAGCTCATCGAGTATTTCAATGAAAACTCCATAAAGCTTTTTAGGCTCAATGAAAAATTATGAATGATATTTATGCTTTTTTAAAAGATAACAACATAGCGTATGAACGCTTTGACCACCCAGCCGTTTTCACTTGCGAAGAGGCAAAAGAGCTTTGCCCTCCTATGCCCGGTTGCTCAATTAAAAATTTGTTTTTGTATGACAGTAGAAGTGGACAACACTTTCTTGTTGTTATCTCAGAAGATAAACGGATTGATCTTAAAAAGCTTAAAGATCTTCTTAATGTCTCAAAGCTAAGCTTTGGTTCTGAAGAACGCTTAAAAGAATACCTTGGTGTTGAACCGGGTTCGGTCACCATTTTAGGATTAATGAATGATACAGGTCATGCAGTAAGGGTTATTTTTGATCAGCAGATTTGGGGGCAACCTCTGCAAAGTCATCCACTAATTAATACGGCAACGCTGGTAATTCAACCCCAAGACGTAGAGGCATTTTTGAAAGCAACTGGGCATAGCTATGAAGTTATAGACATTCAAAGTCGAGAGTAACGCAGTCATAAAATTTTATTTTGAATCAGAAAATCAGGTCCAAAAAGTAAACTGCTCTGAAGAGCCATTCTAAAGTACTCTATACGCGTGCAGATTGATGCCATACAACACCTTCTTTTAAAATAACATTACGAAATTCTTCTACTCTCCTATCTTAATGGGATAGATTGACTGGGTTTGGTTTGACCTTGCAGCTTTGCAGGGTGCTTATCACCACTTTAAATTTAGGGGAGGCGCTCATGACTGAAACACAAAAATTTATTATTGTTGTAGCAATAATAGTTTTAAAAAATCTTTTTTTTCTATCAGAACTTGTTGCAATGCTCAGCGCAGCCAGCCTTCAAAAACAGCTTCCACTTCCTATTAATTGGTTACCACAAGAAGTAAGCCAATCAAGTGAAGATAACCAAATTGACAATCCAGAAAATAAAGATGGAGGGTCTTTGGAGCAACATGATCAAGATCCAGATGTTTCAAATATTCAATGCGCAATTTGCATAAGCTGCTTTAAGGTTGGAGATGCTCTGAGCATATTTTCGCAATGTCGCCATGGATTTCATATCGGCTGCATCATCCCCTGGCTTGCAGCATCTCAACTATGCCCTTATTGCAACCAATCTACATCTGACATGCGCATTCTTGTTCTCACCAAAGCACAAGCTGGCATTCCACTGATTATTGCGCAAGGGGAACAAGTATTTCGGACCATGCTTGCAAAGCTTGGAAGTTGGGGGCAACCGCTTGTTCATTATTTCAACGCACTTCCAGCAAAGAAGAAAGCTTTTTATTCGATTATGAGTGTGCTTGGAATTGTTCTTGTGAGCTATCTTGCCTATAAATGGTGGACCAGTGATCCCATTGAAGCTGGAGGAGGTAACGCTCTTGATGTAAATCCTGAATTGGTAGATCTTGCAATATCGTACCAATCAAGCTCATAAAAATGTTTTCTGCATATTGGGAAAAGCCAATACTCGTGCTATTATCGAAGATGGTTTTTTAGATGATAAAACAGATAAAAACATTGTCTTAATTAATTGGAAAAATAATGATATTTTTTATTGTTCTCCTATTTAACTTTATGACAACTTCACTTGAAGCTGAACACTACGACTTTTCGCAACTCATAAAACCACGTTACGCACAAGATATGATCTCTTTTGTCCAGCTACTTTCAAATGATCTTTTGCTTGTTGGTGATAGAAAAAATAGAATAGAAATGTTTGATCTAAAAAATGGTGAATTGGTTAATAAAAAATCGATTACTTGTGGAACGAATCTTCTGGGATATCCTATTAAAGCAATCCTTGAACCACAACAAGGTAGTACGGTTAATTTAATAATCTTAAATCTGTTCTCTGATCACCAGTATTTTTATTTAATCCCTGAGATAGCAACTTCAATCCTTCAATCAAAATATATCCAAAAATCAAAACCTTCCGAAGAACAAGAGAGTATCATTTTAAATATGCCTAGTATTGCCGATGATGAATGTGGAAGCTGGTTTCCTAATGAAGACGCTGTTATAAACAACAGAGAGATAATCAAAGCATCACTAAATATGGAATCCCTAATAAATGCACGTAATGAAGGAAAAATAAATAGCAGTGATTTTTCTCGCTTGGAAGATCCAATTATTTATTCTTATCACAAAACAGCATCTATTCTTTTTTTGGGGCATGATGGAAGTATATCTATATGGAATCTTCCACAAGAATCTTAAAAAATAATAATACTTGCCTTACCACAAGCCTCATTGTCCGCACTTAAAAGATATATCGTGTGCTCTACAAATTTTATTCTTGCTCAATTGCTCGTTCAAATACGTCATATATTTCACGATCAATGAGGCTACCGGTATATTCGCACTGCTTCATTTTTGCAGGATGGATAAAACCTTTGTCCATGACCGGAGTTGCAGCCTTAGGAACTCCTAGAATGAGTACCAGGGAATCGACACAAAAATTGCGTGCAATAATATCCCATACTCTGGGAAGAACTGTAAAAGTGTGTTCTTTTGGAACATCAATTAAACATTCTCCGCAAATAAGAAGTGCTTTATTAAAGGTATTATCTACGGTAAAAAAGAACACGCCTCGCACTTCTCTGACCGCATTTACACAAACAAGAAGCTGAGACTTTCCTTGCACAAAATTTTCATATCGAGCTGTATAATACTTACGAATATAACTTTGTGCATCAACTTCACCCTCTAAAAAGTACTTACAAATGTAAGCCTCTCGATCTTCTTCGTTTAACTCTTGATACTGAGTTCTCAAATAGTTAATTGCGCCTTGCACATTATCTTTTTGACGTGCAACAATCATTTCCAAAATTCGATCAAAAGGCTGTGCATCACCTGACTCTAGTGGAAATAACCGTAAAAGATCTTCTACGGTCGTACAATGAAAACAATTAAAGCTTTCATAATTAATAACAAAACAAGCAACAGGTTCGCCCAAACCAAAAAGGCTTCCCTGCGCCAAAGCAAATGCTAAAACAAGAATACTGAGTAATTTTTTCATACGCATCTCCTTAAACTTGAAAAAACTTCTTTCAAGTTTTACACAAAGCATCTGCGTATTCAAGTTTACGGAAAACAGCAAAAATCCTTTGTACGTTTAAAATTCAAAATCGATTTAATTAAGATCATTGAAGATCCAAACAGGTATGTGACAATGTAAAAATACAGAATATGATCTTGTAATCGAAAATATTTACACATATTTGAGAAAAGGAATGCATATAAAAATGTTTAATACTTCATCAAAAAATCACCCAAAAACTGTTACCAATATAATTGAATTGAGGAGAGCCGATGAAAATATACAAGAACTTAATGATATTTATAGCGACTATATCCATACTCTGCTCAGAATCTGCTTTGCCGATGAAAGAAGCGCAAGCACAAAATCCAGTTATATGTCAGCTCAAGGAGCGCCCAGAAGTGACAAAAATTGGCTACTTGCAGGGCGATGGAGGAGAATTAGAGCTCTTTGAATCATTTATTAAGCAACTCATGCATGATTATTCTGATAATGAAAAAAATATCTACTGTGGCTTTAATAACCACTTTGTTGTTACTCAACAAGATCGTAAGCAAGCCATAGGCAAAGAATTTTTGAAAATGGAAACGCGCTTTAGAAAAAATGAGCTTAATTTGGTTGTTGCATATGACACAACATCAAAACTTCTTGGCGCATCCTTTTTTAAGATTGAAAATAATGGAGCTGAAATTTTTATCGAAAGCTTTTTTATCAATGATATTCATAATTCAGACCTTTTTAAGGCTCTCTACAAAGAGATGGTTACCATCATGGGCAAGAATGCTCCAAATGCAGTTAAAATCAGAATTAAAGCTCGAACAGTGCCTCGGCCTCTAGAGTCTACCATAAAAGAGTTTGGGTTAAGGTACTACAGCGACAAAAGAGAATGGGTCCATGAAGCACAAGAAGAGCAGCAGAATGAAATTCATACTCAGCCTCAATATTGGTATAGCCCATTCACTGCTTTGGTTCCGTTACCAAATTTTTACACCACGTGAGAAATATAATCAAAAATTTTTTGTGCAGCCTGCTCTGGAGTAACAGTACTTGAATCAATAACCAAGTTTTTAACGAATGGAATTTGAGGAAACGAGCGTCTTTTTAAAAGATCGCGCAGCGTTTGAATATCATTTACTTTATAAACATGTTGCTTGCGTGATGGTAAAGCAATTCGCTTTTCAAGCTCATCAAGTGGGCAGGTTACATACACAAAATTAATTTCACCATTATAGCGCTCCATGAGATCGATAAGGCTTTGAATAAATGGAGCATTATCATGATGCGAATAACCATGTGTTAAAATAACCCCAGGTAAATTATCTTGAGCTGCCGACTCAAGAAGCTGACCGCGAAAACTTCTATTGAGTTCGCGATAGCGAGGGGTTCCCATGGGAAACAGTTGCGTTACTGCTGCAAGTGTAAGATTCATATCCATAACGCGAAAGCTCGTAAGCTTTTCAAGCTCACGAGCTATGGTTAATTTCCCAGCGGCCGGTGGGCCATACAGAACAATCAATTTCATTATGTATTCATTTTTTTCTTGTTTTCAATTACTCACTATTATCAAGATATCATCAAAATGTCTTCAGCGTTTTCTTGAAAGCTAAAGACTACTAGTTTTAATTTTTGATTGAGACCCACAACTAATGTCATCTCTCCCGCTTTAAAGCTCTTGTATTTTTTTTGGTGCTGAAGGTTCTTCCGAATGCTTTTTTCTAAGTCACTTTGCAGAAACGGAGAAAGCTCTGTCATTTTTTTATACAATGTAACGTGGTAAAAATCAATGCCTTCAACTGAACCAATAAACTTTGAACAAAATAAAGTGCTTGAATAACAGAGAATCATGCAAAAAACTATCAACTTTATTAGCATTTTCATAAAATCATCTCGAGAATTGATCGAACATACATATTTTTGATGCACAATATTTTATCTTATTTAAGTAAATAAGGAATAAAATACTGTATAAAATACAAAGGCTTATGGGACATAGGAAAGCCTTTTTGAGCAAAGCTTAACCTGGCATTCAAGAGAAAATTCATCATTCATAACGCTACAAACCCAACTATCATCTCTTTTAGACTTTTTAAGCAAAGATTTTTTAAGCGATTGAGCATATTCTGGCAGGTATAAATGTACTTCTTTATCTCGGGAATCTACACGTTTAATGATACAGAGAAGATCTTTCAAGAGTCTCATCAATTTATTTGCTGAATTATTCTTAAAAACTAGATGTGATATATAGAGAGTATGCGGAGTAGAATCGTCTACTTCAAGGAAAAAAAGTATGTTTATAAGTTGATCCAAGCTGCTCACACCAACAAGGATAGACGCTGTGTTGTTTTGGAATTTTTCGCAAAGGATCGTATAACTTTGCTGTAAATCATTATCCAGTAAAAAATAAGAAAGCTTGGGCTCTAAATTCTTTGAAGAAATCATTCCCGATTTAAAGTACTGAAATGTAAATTTTTCTTGCCCAAAAGGGAGATACCCGATACTCAACAATGTCCCACAAAACAATGCACTAATAAAAAAAAAACCAACAAAAGCTTTTTTCATAAAGCTCCCCTTTTTTATGAAAAACTACTTTAATTCTATGCCTTAACAAGATAACTTTGTAAGTTTATCGATTGAAATATTGAAGCAATAACCTTTTTCTTCGATGTTAAACTTAGTAACCCAACCATCAGCATTGAGATATTCTTTTTTTAAAGCACCTTTAAGAAGTACTGCTCCTGTTGGTAAATAAATAACAACTTCAGAATTATTTGTTTTGCTTTTAATAAGTACGCTGATACTTTTTAAAAAAGGTATTAGATTATTACTTGAGTTCAGGATGAGAAGATTGTGCGCCACATGCAAGAGATTAGAACAAGCTATATCTTGACTGATAAAGCAAAATAATTGGAGAACTCCTGCTTTATTCAACCCAACAACAAGCGATGCTTGTCCTTCTTCAAACTTTTTATATGCTTGCTCATAAAAAGTTTGAGCTATTGCTTCACCAGTTTTTTCATCATCACTATCAGGATATGCAAACTCCACTTCAGCAGAACCTTTTATGGTACTGATATTGTCATATATATCAGAAAAAAGAGATTCAAATTCTTTTTGAGGATCTAGTACCTGATCGTCAAAAAGAGAGTTCAGCTCATTATTTAACTGCTCATTTAGGCCAGTTTCTGATATAAATTCTTGAAAATTTTGAAAAAAATAAAAGCTAATTTTATCTTGCTGAAATGCAATTGTTTCAAGCTTTTGCGCTTCAACCGTTGCGCTCAGCAACATAAGAGTACAGAACGCAACACTGATAAACTTTTTCATACTACTCTCCTTCTCCTAAAAACTATTTCAATTGAGTCCCGTTATCAACTGGCCCGATAACTGATGCAAGACGGAAGTTGCCACTGTTATCACCAGCGTACAGCAACATCCCCTCAGAAACGCCGCCCGGCATTTTGCGCGGTGGCAGATTGGCAACGACAATACCCTGCTTACCAATGAGCTCTTCTTGAGTAACATTTTTTCGCACGCCGCTAAAAATTTGCCGAACGCCATGCACACCACAGTCAACCTGCATCTTGTATAATTTGTCAGATCCTGCAACCTCTTCACAAGTGAGGATAGTTCCAACAACAAGCTGACATTTAACCAAATCTTCAATCGAAATAAGATCTGTCTTTGGTCCCTCAGATTGAACCTTCACAGCCTTTTCAGGCTTTACAGCAGGTACTTCATCTTCTTTTGGCACTCGAGTTTCTGGTCGGATAAAAAGAGGCTCTTCAAGCTTGGTAAATTTGAATACTCGGTTCCAATCATTTTTTCTTAAAACTTCATCATAGTTCACTGATGAGTCGTACACTTTGCCCAGAGAACTCAAAAGAGCGTCCATTTTTTTTGGCATAAAGGGAACAAGCATAATTGCTATTGAATAAAGGCTATTGCACGTTGCAGCAATCACTTCGGCAAACAATTCTTTATTTTGTTTTGCCAAAACCCAGGGCTGCATTTCATGAAAGTATGCATTGGTCAACGCAATAAATTTCCATACTTCACTCAGTGCCACATGGAAATAATGCTTGTGCATTTCATCCCAGTAAAAGCGATAGGTTTCTTGGCACATCTCACGCAAGTGGCTTGATTTAGCTTCCCAGCTGACAGGTGCTTCGACTTCATGCAAACCATTATTGAGTGCAAGCATAACCATGCGGTTAAGCAAATTGCCAAGGCTATTTGCCAGATCGGCGCTTACTCGATTTTCAAGGTCCTTGAGATCAAAGTGTCCATCTTGTGATACCGGCATCTGGCGCATGAGATAATAACGAACGGGTTCAACGCCATACCAACTTGCAAGATCTTCAGGGCTTACCACATTACCCAGTGACTTGGACATTTTGCTATCACCCATAAGAATGTAGCCATGGACCAACAGCTGTCGAGGGAGCGGTAATCCTGCAGCAATCAAAAATGCTGGCCAGTAGACGGCATGAAAGCGAACAATATCTTTTGCCATCACGTGTACATCGGCAGGCCACCACTTTGCAAACTCTCGACGAGCTTGTTCGGAATCTTGGCCGTAACCAACACCAGAAATATAATTATTGAGTGCATCGCCCCACACATAAACGGTATGTGATGGGTCACCTGGAAATGGGATTCCCCAACTCACGGTTTTGCGAGAAATACTCAAATCCTTGAGGCCTGATTTCACAAACGAAACCACTTCAGCCATACGTTCTTTGGGCATAATAAAATCTGGATTATTTTCGTAAAAAGCAAGAAGGCGCTCTTCATACGCTGAGAGTCTGAAAAAATAACTCTCTTCTGCTACTTCACGCAAACCTCGCTTGCAGCTTGGACAAACATGATTTCCCTTTTCATCTTTTGGTGAATCAGCTTGAATATTCACAAATGTTTCACACGGTACGCAATAAAGGCCGGTGTATTCAGACTTGTAAATGTCACCCTGTTCTTGCAATTTTTCAATCCAAAAAGCAACCGCTTGTTCATGTTCAGGATCGGTCGTACGAATAAATTTGGTATAATCAATTTCGTACGTTTTCCAAACATCAGTAAACGCGGGAATCATTCCATCAATAAACTTTTTTGGGTCCATCTGCATTTCAGCAGCTTTTTCTTGCAACTTTTGACCATGCTCATCGGTGCCGGTTAAAAAGAAAACTTCTTTGCCCATGAGCTTTGCAAAGCGCGCGGCAACATCTGCAATTAACGTTGAATAGAGCGTGCCGACATGCGGCTTTGAGTTTGGATAATAGATCGGTGTTGTAATATAGAATTTATTCTTTTTTGCCATTGTATTTTCCTAATCCTGTGAAGAAGCGGTTGAGTCGTAATTTCTTGGTCCAAAAATCGATTGGGTGTTTTATGAGTTCAAATAACCATAAAGACTCTTCGCTATCAATTGAATAAATAACAAAGCTTGCTCGTCCATGAACTAAACTTTTATCCAAGAACTGCCAATAGCGACTGTCTCGGCTGTTTTTTCGGCTATCACCCATCATCCAATACTTACCTTCTGGAACAGTTATAGGACCAAAAGTATCAACGCTGTACACCAATTCATGGCCCGTCAGGTCAACAACATAGCAAGGTGATGATGGTTGCAATAAAACTTTTTCGCCCGTTTCTGGATGCAAGACAATTTCATCTTCTGTGAAGCGGTAAAAAGGCTGATCTTCATAAGCAACACCTGGAACATAGGTATAATTAACATGCTTACTTTGTTGTTGCAAAAATGATGGTACACGCAACGGACCGAATGATGCAAAAGGAATAAGTCCTGTTTTTTTGTTCAATCTAATCAATGGATATTGATTAACATAAGGTTCATCAAGCTTTTTCCCATTCAGGTAAATAACTGTTTTGTTATTTTCAATTTTTCCTTGAATGACATCTCCAGGCAGAGCAATAACGCGTTTAACAACATTGTCAGGACCCATGCCAAGCCCAAGCAGCGGAATAGGAAACCCTACATATTTTTGCCAAAAGCGATTGAAGGTACTTGAACGATCGTAGTTAAACTCTGGATTATCAAAAATAACCAACTCACCACGTTTTACATCGCTCATGTAGTAGGCCATTTTATTGCCCCAAATGCGATCACCAACCAAAATATTGTGTTCAGCAGATCCGGTTGGAACATGATAGAGACCAAAAACAAAGTTCCGTAATACAAGTGCCAAACCAAGCGCAATAATTATAGCTTCTGCCCATTGCTGCAAAATTGGCTTTGAAAGCTCATTGAGCTGCTTGTAGGTTTTTTTGAATTCTTTAATTTTTTCAGAAATCATTGCATCATCAACCTGTGTTGACGATGCATGTAAGGCTTCATGTAAAAAGCCAAGAAGATTTTCAGCTCGATCAAAAAGTTCTTTCATTTGACCAGCAACTTCATCATTACCGCTGAGCACCATTTTTTCCATGCGCGCTTTGAAATGATCTTTTTTTTGCTGATATTTTTCTTTCCATGAAAGAAAAGATAGCTTTAATTTTTCACGATTCATTTATAGACTCCCTAGGCTTTTTAAAAAGCGGTTCCAGCGTAATTTTTTTGTCCAGAAATTGATTGGATGTTTGAGTAACTCAAAAATCCAAATCGGCTCTTCGGTATCAATTGAATAAATAACAAAGCTCATTCTACCGCGAATCAGTTTTTCATCAAGCAGCCCCCAGTAGCGACTATCGCTGCTGTTCAGCCTATTATCTCCCATCACCCAGTACTTACCTTCGGGAATGGTCATGGGACCAAATGTATCAATTGATTGTTCTTGATCGTGAACAGAGTAAATAGGTTGCTTGCGTATGCGCAATGATCCAGTCTGCTTATTACGGATCAATTCATGCTCTTCAAGGGAATAAAAGGGCTGGTCTTGTGGTGATTTTGTTGTATCAAAAGTGTAATAAGTTTTTTTTATCTTACGTCTTAAAAAGTCTGGTACTTTAAACGGACTCAGTGCGCGTGCAGAGAAAAATCCAATCTCTTTGCGCACTCTAACTAGAGGGTACGTGTTAACGTACGGCTCATCAAGCCTTTCGCCATTAAGATAAATAACGGCTTTGTCGTTTTCAATGCGCCCTTCAACAACATCACCCGGCACACCAATTACCCGCTTGACCACATTTTCTGGCCCAGCAGGAATGCCAAGCAACGAAACTCCAAAACCGACATTTACTTGCCACCAATACTTGCAGCTATCAAGGTAGCTATCAGATTGTGAGACGTAATCAAAGGTTGGATTATCAAAAATTACATAGTCATTACGCTGTATCGGCTGGAAATAGTAGACCAACTTATTGCCCCAAACCCGATCACCAACCAACAGGTGTGGTTCAGCAGATCCGCTTGGTACATAGTAAAGACCAAATAAAAATTTTTTGATGATAAATAAAATAACAAGTGCTTCGATAAGCGCTCGTGCCCAATCTTTTAGTTCAGATGATTTTGACTGTTTCAAGTATGTATCCTCTATCGCTACAGACATATCTCCAGGAAAATTCTACTCAGACAGCTCAGGAATAGGATACAAAATTATTTTGAAAGCATCGAACAAATAAAAAATCAATCGAGCAATCTCTGGCCAAATGAAAAAAATTCAAAATACTATGAATTGTCAGATTTACTGTTGTCGATAGAGACAAATATATGGCTCGCTTGAAGGCTGCGTGACATCACTAATCAATACCTGCGTACAAACTCCGTCATTATAGTGGTACCAAGCTTGATCGCTATCTTTAACGTACGCAGTATAATGCCCTGCTGTAATCGAGTCTTCATGTCCTGAATGATGCAAAATAACACCACATAGTTGATATGTATTATCGTTTACTACAAGAGTTTCTTGTAGAGAAACTTTTACATTCAACCTTATCGCTTGTCCATTTTGATACGTAAATCGCTTAAAAGAAATTATTAAATTTTTAGGAAGAAAGCTCAACGCAATTGATCTAACAATACCACGTGCATTACATGCTTCACACGTACCATCCTCAATAAATTCTTCTTCTTTAATCTCATTGATAAGTTCTTCAATAGATACAAGATTTGCATGAGTATAAGCAGATAAATGCAATGGAAGAAGTAATTCTTTATGATCAGTACTCTTCCAATCATGTCCACAAGAAGCACATAAAAAGCTTTGCTCAATGTCCAAACCAAAGTTTTTACTGATGTCCTTATCGTCTTGATTCAGCTCTGTTAAAAGTCCTGAAATAAATTCTTGCGCATCGTGCTGACCAAATTTCATTTCTTTAAGATAATCACTTGTCGTTAGATGAGCTCGTAATGTACTTATTCCCGAAACAGGAAGTTTATTATCATGCACATTGCGCATAAAGCTCTCGAGCGCTTGATTAAAACTCGTTTTTGTTTTGAGAACATCTAGAAATTCTGGAATATTTTTTAAAACTTGTAGTGATGAGATTATAAAACAATCAGATCCATTTTCATTCAAAATCCCTTTCTTCGTGCAAAAATCTTCGTCTTGAAAACATGGAGCAATTGGGATCGATCTGATAAAAAAGTCAGAATCATCATTGAGCCCTTGAACGTCAAAGCGCTTGCCTAAACTGGGAAGAACATCATAGCAGCTTGCAGCATAAGCTTGATAGTCTCCACCAAAGTTATCATCATGATTAAAATTATCAGTGTCACTATTTCCTTGAAAGATTACATCTGAGAGATTAACTTCTTTTTTCTCTCTATTCACTCCCTCTGTAAGATTTTGGAATGAATTTAAAATATCATCATCATTACAATCATTGAGCGATTGCTCATTCATTGATAAAAGTGGATTTGCTATCCGTATAAACATGAGCATAAGAATTACTAACTTTTTCATGATCTCAACCCCCAATGCATTAATTGTTAATTAACTATATATTTTTTTAGCTTTACAATAATAGTATATTTATCACATTAAATTCAATCTGTCGATTTTGATAAAACAATGAACATTTAAAGAAGGTATTAACTGCTTATGTTAGAAGGGAAGATTTATGGGGCCATTCAGCCCGTATGAAATATGAAAAAGAGATTTTCACTTTTTAAAGAATTATACGCCCATGATGTATGCCTAAGCTATCCTCAGTTGCCTTCGAGAATATGCTTTGGAACAACGCAAGATAACATTTCATGTATTTTTTGAGTTTTCTCAGTTGGTGGCCTAATGGGCCTAATGCATGTATCACCGCGCATTTTGTAACAACTTATATCCCAAGGGGATTGGCCACCGCCACCATATCTTTTTGATGAATCTGGTTCACGGCCATAACAAATCAGAGGATCTGCACCGCACTTGAGCAGAAGCTCCACCATAGGAACATCACCATATCGAACAGCTCTATGAAGCAATGTATCTCTATCATCGCAACCTTGTCTTAATTGACAGTTTACATCAAAGCCATATTCAAGAAATAGTTCAATAATTCTACTTCCTTTATCGGTATATATCAATTCCCAATTATCAAATTTACAATTTTGATCAGACCAAGCAAGAATATGATTCATAAAAAAATAGGGGTTCTGCAGCAAAAAAAGATGATCATGCAAATCAATTGCACCAAGCTCTGGATAAGTTTCCTTTATATCTTGATGGCATTTAGTAATTTCTTCTTCAATCTCGTAGTTTGTCATACAAGATAATCTTGTCTTCAAATATTTTAAATATGGTATAACTTTCAAAAACTTTGGTAAAGACACCAAGCAACTTAAATTTTTTTTAGTTAAAAAATTCTTATATTTTTTGAAAAATACATCACCAAAGTTATATCGAATTAAAGCGTCTCTAAAATTTATATGAGAGGGATATTCAGAGCCTAGACAAGAAAATACTTTCAACATAAATTGTGGACGGGCTGACCAACAGGTAAGAACAGTCTGTTGCCCGATTGTAAGATTACCTAGCTTATCTTTATCAATGATCCAAGCGTCTATTTCATCACTAACGCAAAGCGTATCAATAATTTTTTCGCTATAAAACCAATGATTCACTAGACTTGCCGCTTTTTCAGCTTCTTGTTCAATATCAAGACGCAATTGAGTGTATTCATCGATATGGCAGCATGGAGCATGCCCGACTCCGAAATGAGGCATCCCATCAAGATTGTTAAAATTTTGTAAAAACAAAACAAGTGCGAGATAAAAGAAAAAATTTTTCATGAAACCCTGATAATAAGAATATCATTTTAAAAACTTATTTTTATGCAAATTTGACGGCCAGCCAGATCTCTTCAACCTTATCCCACGGCAAATTATTATGCGTGTGGAAGAGCTTAGCAAAGCGGTCATCGGTCGGAAAATAGTGAGGGTTATTGGCAATTTCAGGATCAAGCAACTCGTACGCTAAGCGGTTAGTCGGATTAAAACCGTACATTTCGCTATGACGAGCGGCCATTTCTTTTGTGAGCAAGAAGTTAATAAACTTATAAACCATATCGATTTTCTTGGTTTGAGCAGGAATGGCAAAGTTTTCAACAACCAGCATGCTTCCTTCTTTGGGAATCATAAATGCAAAGTTTTTAAATTCGCTTGCCAGCTTGCGCATAAAAATTCCGGGGGTTAAAGCAAGAGGAACAATTTTGCCCAGGAGATAGTAATATAAGCTTGAGTTGCTGTAACACTCTATCCACTCTTTTTGCTTAATTAAAAGTCTTTTAATCGCTTCGAATTCTTGATCAGAAAAATTATCAACTTTTCCAAATAAATATAAACCTGCATACATAAGCGCTTCAAGTGGATCTTCAACCATACAAATACGCATTCCCTTTCGAGTCTGCGCACCAAGCTTCCATGCTTGAGCACCTTCAAAGATGACATCAAGGCTAACTTCATTATTGCGCACATCAAGAAATGAGCGATCAAATGCTATGCCATAAACATTCCACACTGCCGGAATAGAATAGTTATTGTGAGGGTCAAAATAGCGCCCCATCAAGCGAGGATCTATTTCTTTAAAGCACGTTAATTGTTCGTGATCAAGTTTATGCAAGAGTTTTTCATGAGCGAGCAACTCAACCATGTAGTCTGAAGGGGTGATGAGATCGTACCCTTCACCACCAGTCACTTTAAATTTGGTGTACAAATCTTCATTAGTTTCAAAGTAAGTCATGACAACTGAAATGCCGGTTTGTTTTTCAAATTCTTCAATTGCTTCGGGTGAGATAATTTCGGTGAACGAATAAACGTGAAGAGTGTTTTTTGAGCGTCCCATCCAATCAAGAAGACGTGGAAAGTAGAGAAAGAGGGCAAGGAGTGCTAAATAGACGCCGATGATAATCGCCTTGCCTGCAAGGGATTCAATAATTTTTCTACTCTTCGATGTTTTTTCACTCATTAAGATCACCCGATCATTCGTTGTTTATTATAGGCCTTTGTATTCATCATACGCAGGCCACATTCAGCCAAATTTTACTGCAAGCCAAATCTTCTCAATGATATGCATTGGAAAATTATTATGAATTTGATGCAATTTATCAAACCATTCATCTGGTGGAAAGTAGTGCGGGTTACCGATAATAGATTTATCAAGCATCGGATACACCATTCTATTTCCAGGATTCGAACCATACTCAACCGTATGAAAATGTGAAATTTTACGCGAAAGCAAAAAATTCATAAGTTTATGTGCAAGTACAACTTTTTTACTTCGAGCAGGAATTGCAAGTGTTTCAACTCCAAGCAAACTACCTTCTTTAGGAATCATAAATGAAAACCGATCGGTCTCCTCTGCCATTTTTCTCATAAAAAGACCCGAGGTCAATGCAACAGGAACAATGTTCCCCTGTAAGTAATAAAATAGGCTAGAATTAGTATAACATTCAACCCACTTTTTTTGCTCAACCAGCAGCTGTTTAATCCGCTTATAATCTTCTGTTGATAGATTATCAACTCGCCCAAAAAGATAAATTGCTGCCAGCATAACCGCTTCAAATGGATCATCGAGCATACAAATTTTTGAATCAAAACCAATCTTGCCAGAATTCTTCCATACCGATGGTCCCTTGAAAATAACATCAAGACTCAACTCGTCATTTTTTACATCAATCACATCTCGGTCAAATGCAACTCCATAAACGTTCCATGCAACCGGAAGGGAATATCTATTTTTAGGATCATAAAATCGATTGAGAAGGCGCGAATCAAGTTCTTGTATATTTGAAATCTTTGTATGATCAAGTGTGTGTAACAAATTTTCTTGAACAAGGAGCTCAACCATGTAGTCGGAAGGGGTAATTAGGTCATACCCTTCACCACCGGTTACTTTAAACTTAGTATAGAGATCTTCATTTGTTTCAAAATAGGTAATAGAAACTGATATGCCGGTCTGTTCTTCAAATTCTTGAAGAGCTTCGGCTGAAATCATTTCAGTAAAAGAATAGACATTGAGAGTCTTGCTCTGCTTCCATATCAGATCAGTAAAACGTGGTAAATATAAAAATATTGCTATAACCAACGTATACATAACAACAATTCCAGCTTTAATCAGCAATGAATTGAGCATGTGCAAAGTCTTACGTGAAAGATCATTCATAAGGAATTACCTGATCAACAACTTTGAAGTAGCATAATAACAGAACAAGGATACTGCTGATAGCCAGAAAGCATGCTGAAATTGCATTAATTGTGGGCTCTATGCCAGTTCGAACCATTGAGTATACATAAACTGAAAGAGGCTCAACAGTGGGACCAGAACAAAAAAATGAAATTAAAAAGTCATCAAGTGAAAGGGTAAATACTAAAAGTCCGCCCGCCAGCAATGATGGCATTAGAAGCGGTAGAATAATTTTAAAAAATGTCTGAATATAAGTTGCACCTAAATCAAGTGATGCTTCTGTTAGAAATGGATCAAGCTCAATAAAACGAGCTCGCACAATAGGGATCACAAACCCTAACCCAATGAGCGTATGGCCCGTAATTAAGCTTCCATAACCAACCGGTATTTGAAAAAAAGTAAACGTGCTTAAAACGCAAATTGCAAGAATCATATCGGGCAATAAAATGTTTGAATAAAAAAGATTAAACGCCCATGATGACTTCCACCACTTGCTTGAGAAAACAAAAAATGTACCAATAAGCAAACTCAACATCGTTGCGGATGTTGCAACAATGAGTGAAACTTTAAATGCATTTAAAATCTCTGGCGATTGAAAAAGCGCCTTGTACCAACGAAGAGAGAAGCCTTCCCAACGGACTGAAACAGCTGCATCATTAAAAGAAAAAAGTACCAATACAATAATTGGTAAATACAAAAACAAATAGGTTAATGCAACAATAATCGGATAAAAGAATTTTAAAAAGAATTTTTTGTTTTCTACCATAACCGTTACCTGTTTACCAGGGCTCCTTGGAGATGCTAGCTCTTTGTCGAGCATCATTGTTTTTTATAATTTCCCGAATGCGCGATGCACAGTAAAAAAAGAAGATTACCAATGCGGGGAATAGTATACCGATATTTGCAAGCGCTGCGCCTGAGGCCCAATCACGCGATCTCAAAAATTTATCAACAATCAAGTTACCCCAAAAAACATTTTTTGCTCCACCAAGCAATGTCGGTATTGCAAATTCACCAAATGCAGGAATGGTCACCAACAAAACTCCTGCGTAAACGCCAGGAAGCGAAAGCGGCCAAATAATACGCTTAAATGTTTCAAATCGATTTGCCCCCAAATCTGCGGAAGCTTCGATAATAGATTTATCCATACGCTCAAGTACCGCGTAAATTGGTAAAATCATAAATGGTAAAAAACATGAAACCATGCCAACCAAAATTGCAAAATAATTATTCAGCAGATGAACCGATTGAGGCAAAATACCTAATTTATAAAGAAACTGACAGAAGAAGCCATTACGCTCGAGCATGAAGAACCATGCATAAATTTGCACAATCAAACTAGTCCAAGATGGCAATATAACCGAAATCAACAAGAACGTTCTATACCGTTTATTTGCTTTAAGCGCAAGAAAATATGCAACAGGATACGCAATTAAAAAACAAATAAATGCCGTCACAACCGCAGTAAAAAAAGAGTTAACAATCACTTTAAAATAGAGTGAATTAAAAATAATTGCATAGCGCTCAAGTGTGAAGTGATAGGCCTGATCAATCTCTGAAAAATCAAGGATGCTATAACAAAGCAGCATAACCAGAGGCATGTAGAGAAAAAAAATCTGCCACAATATTGCTGGGCATGCAAAGAGAAGCCCGAGCTCTTTAGTAACAATTCTGCTCAAAAACTTCATTAATACTCCAACAATACAACGTTCTCTTTTTGAAAATAAAGATGAACTTCATCATCATAATCGATGGTTTCTTCTGGAAAATGCTCTTCGTTTTGCTCGAATACCATAAGCACCTGCCCACTCTTAAGCTTGACATGGTATTGAGTTGTTCGGCCGTAATAAATCATGTTAATAACTTTACCGGTCAAATGATTAGAAAAGCCTTCGCGTACTTTTTTGCTAATTTCAATTTTCTCTGGACGAATACTGATATACAACCTACAGCCTGGAATCATCCAATAACGCTCAGTTGTGATATCAACAAGAAAATGACCCAAGCCCTCAACTTCAATTTCATATAGATCATCTTTAATGTGCAAAACGCCTTCGATAATATTGGTATTGCCAACAAAATTAGCAACAAAGCGTGATGCTGGGAATTCATAAATCTGCTTAGGAGTACCAATTTGTGCAACACTTCCGCGTTTGTCCATAATCGCCATTTGGTCGGAAAGCGTGAGTGCTTCGAATTGGTCATGAGTAACATAGACAAATGTTGTTTGAAGTTTGTCTTGTAAGTTAACCAATTCAATTAACATCTCTTCTTTAAGCTTTAAATCAAGGGCTGCAAGGGGCTCATCAAGCAGGAGAACATCTGGTTCATTAATAATAGCTCGAGCAAGCGCTACGCGTTGCTGTTGACCACCTGATAAGCTGCGTGGAAGCTTTGAATCAAATCCAGATAGTCGAACTGTTTTAAGAGCATCTAAAACACGTTGTGCAACTTCACTTTCTGAAGTTTTTCTGATGCGAAGACTATAAGCAACATTCTCAAACACTGACAAGTGTGGAAAAAGTGCATAATGCTGAAAAACTGTGTTAACACGACGCTTATAAATAGGAACATCGGTAATGTCTTCATTACCCAAATAAATTTTTCCTGAATCTACACGCTCAAGTCCTGCAAGCAAGCGCAAGAGTGTTGTTTTACCGCATCCACTTGGTCCAAGCAGCGAAAAAAACTGCCCAGCCGGTATTTCAAGATTCAACCGATCAAGAATAAGTTCACCATCAAACGACTTACAAACGTTTTCAAATCTAATTTTCCTCACGCCCGGTTCCTTATTTGAATCTGTAAGATTTATTTTTTACGTCCTAAAGGTCGTAACGCTGCAAAGAGCATAGGGACAACAATATCCGACAATGTGCATGGAATGAGCACTGCTCCAATCAGAAACATAAAAACAAATCCCATTCTGTCCCACCAGTTGTGAAATCCAAAGCTAATTAAATAAAGCAAAGAAGCCATTGAGCTGATAAGAATATGGGAAAAATGGAACCCAATTGAGTAAAAAAGCTGAACACTTGGAGCATGATTACTCATAACCCAACCATTAAGCACTCCTGCAAGTAAAAATGGAGCAACAGTTCCTATATGCTTTAAAATACACCAATGAAAATGCATATCTAAAGCAACAAATTTTCCTCCTACATAGGGCAAAAACGCATCTGAAAAGGTACAGAAAATTATTGGTACCAAAAGACTTGTTAAAATACAGAGGGGAACATTTTTTGAATATTTTCTAAACGTTAAAACAGTTCCAGTTCCTGCAAACAAAAGATGTAAGAAATGAAAATTATGAAACAATCGATATGCAATCGATGTCTTTTTATACCCAACTTCAAGGTTCGGAATAAAACTTAAAAAAATCATACACAAAGCAACTGAAAAAATTGCATATGGAAGATGGCAAAGAATTTCAGACCAGACTGAATGATGATGCTCTAAAACATCATTTTTTTCTACTGGATTATCAACGTGATAATCATGGTTATGATTACTGTGATTATGATGGTCATGATGAGACATTTTGGAGCCTTTTTTTAATTATATATGACTTTTGTTAAGTATATATAAATTGAACTATTTGAAGCTAAAAAATAATGAATTACTACTCTAACTTTTTTTCACTAATTCATCAATAAAAATCACTTTTAAAGCTGAATGATTCTATAGAAACGCCTATAGCTATCTTTCAAGCTATTAGGAATCTTTAACACTGAGTTGTAAAACTAATCGCTCAGAAGTTTTAACAATACTTCCAGCGGCTGGTTGCTGACTGACAACAACACAATCATTACAGGTATGATCAACATCGACTTGCTCATGAAAAATTTCAAGTACAACATTTTCTTGCTTGAGCGAACGCTTAACCTGAACAACAGGTAATCCCTTAAGTCGAGGAACCAAACAGGCATCGTCTTTTTGAGCCGCTATGAGTACTAACATCTTCTTGTGATCAACAAGCTCGCCAGCTTGTGGATATTGCGCCAAGCACTTTCCAGTTATTTGATAGGATGGAATTGAATGCATTGAAAGATCAAGACCTTGCTTATGACAGATGGCCTGAATATTCTGAGCAGTCGCACCACAGAAATCGGGTAACGCGAATGAAAGAGGTTTTTGTGAGAGCGTTACATAAATATTTTGATTAACCCTCATAAGCTGACCGGACTTGGGTAACTGATCAAGAATTACACCCTCAGGAAGCGTTGCATCTTCCCGCACAGAGCGCACACGCATACTCAGCCGTTTTTCAGACAGCAATACAATTGCTTGATAAGCTGATTTGCCGATGATATTAGGCACAGTAAGTTCTGTTTTCTGAACCCAAAGATAACAAATCCAATATCCACCTAAAAAGGAAATAAATGGTACGAGCCAAAGATACCAGGTAATTTTTTGAAGAAGTTTTTTGATCATGAGTAAGACAATATTTCTTTAAATTTTTGTGGAATTTTTGGGTCCGCTTATAAGCTGGATTCTGTGCCAGCACAGCGCGAGCTGAGCTGACGGCAATCATCTATCTATGCGACATACCCGCAGGCAAGAACAGAATACTTATAGCCCGCTGTTTTGTCTTGCTCGAGGCAGGGTTTTCCCACATACCTATCACTAGGCATATGCGTGCGCTCTTACCACACGTTTTCACCCTTACCGGCTTTTTACCACCGGCGGTTTATTTTCTGTGGCACTTTCCGTAGACTTACGCCTCCCTCACTTGCATACCGGGTAAACCCGGCACCTTGTAAGGCGCCTCTTCTGTTATGAGTCCAGACTTTCCTCCATCTATCGAGATGAACTCGACAAACAGCGATTGCCCCGCAAACCCAAAAATATTATGATTCCACATACCCAAGTGTAGCAAATTTTACCGATTGTCACTACTAAAAGTGGCTGTGATACCCCAATAAGAGCTTTGATACCAAGCGCATCAACCAAAATACAGGCGGCTACCAGGATTAGGGGAATGAAAAAGGTACCATGCAGAACAACTCTCCTTGCCCACCAAATTGCAAGTTGCAAAGGCATAAGCCAGAGTAAACCGAGGCCAAAGCGCCCATAGAGCATGAAGTCTTGGATTAGCAGGAGCGCTAGGGGAACATAGAATTTTTTAATGGAATAATCGTATTGAGTATCAAGGACTTGCTGGGCGATAAAATAAAACAAGAGTGAACTGATAATCCACTGCCTGCATAACGTAGCTGCAATACAATCGAGAAGAAATAGAACAATTGATAAAATCATGATCTCTTTAGTTAAGGTTTTAGGGAATCAAAAAGCCACTGCTCGCCAAATTTTAACGTATGTAATCGATCGGCTGCAAGCTGAAAATTACTCCACCAATGATGGAGTTGATTAATTGGGTCAGCAAATGCATCAAAGCCGGATTTAAATGTCCCCCAGTGCATGGGAAGAAAATGCTGCGCATGTAAGTCTAAAAATGCTTGAACTGCTTCTTGAGTACTCACATGAGAATGAACCATAACACTACGTGGTTCATTCGGACCAATCGGCATGAGGGCAACATTAATTGATGAAAATCTTTCTTGAATACGAGCAAAGTGTTCGCCGTACCCAGTGTCACCTGCAAAGTAGAGTGTAAAGTCACCACATTGAATCATCCAGCTGCCCCAGAGTGTTTTATTGAAATCGAACAGACCTCGACCGGTCCAATGATTTGCTGGCAGAAACGAAAAATTTATAGCACTACTTTTGAGCTCATACTCCTGCCACCAGCCCATTTCAACGACTTGCTCAAAGCCACGCGCAATAAACCAACTCTTGTTTCCCATGGGAACTAACATCAAGGGCTGATGCTTTTTCAATGCAAGCAAGCTCTGCTCATCCATGTGATCTCGATGGTTATGTGAAATGAGTATAACATGAATCTGAGGCAGTTCGTCCGATGCAATCGGCAACTTGGTAATGCGTGGGAAAAAGCGTGAAACTTCTTGAAAAACCGGATCGGTTATAATATTGATTTTATTGAGCTGGATAAGAAATGTTGCATGCCCTAGCCAGGTAACCAAAGGCTCTTGACTTGCAGCCAGCGGCTTTAAATCGGCAATCCAGTCATGTGGCTTAGTTTGATAGTCAATAATGCGATACGCTTTTTTCATCAAACGCTTACCCGCAATATGTAGGAGTGATTTAATCTCTTTACCAAAGCGATGAACAAGGCGTTCGTGCGCATGATTAAAAAAACGTCCTCGACGAATATGTGGTTGCATGAGCTACTCACTCTGTGAAATTAACAAATAACCCCTGAGCCCAAACATTCATCCCCATCATAAAAAACTGCAAACTGACCTGGAGCAATGCCTTGATCTGAGCCGTCCAGCACAAGATGAGCTTTTTTTCCATCAGATGAAAAAGTAACTGAACATTGATAAAAATGAGGTCCATGCCGAAGTTTAATTTTTAATGATTCCACATCAGGCCTTGATCCACAAGTCCAATTGAACTGCTCAACATCGCATTGATTTCGCAATTTATCTGAATCATGATATTTGCTTGAAATATAAACGATATTTTTTTCTACATCTTTAGAAACGACAAACCACGGGCCACCAGAAAGACCAATTCCCTTACGTTGACCAATCGTATAGAACCAAAATCCCTCGTGCTGGCCAACTTTCTTGTCGGTCTCAAATTCAATCAAATCACCCTGTTTGGTCCCAACATGATGCTTAATAAAATCACCAAAGTGAATTTTGCCCAAAAAGCAGATACCTTGACTGTCCTTGCGCGCCTTGGTTGGCAAATCAAAGGTGTGTGCAAGTTCACGGACTTCTGACTTCATCAGATGACCAATCGGAAATAGTGCTCGCTGCAGTTGCGATTGAGTCAGACGTGAAAGAAAGTAAGTTTGATCTTTTACTGGGTCTTTTGCTTGCATAAGATGAACCAGACCATCTCGCTCTTCTAGTTGAGCATAATGACCAGTTGCAACTTTTTCAAATGATGGATCAATGGCATTATAAAAGCAGCCAAATTTAATGTGTTCATTGCACATGAGATCTGGGCTTGGGGTCCTCCCCTGTCGAACTTGCTCTATAGCATATGCAACCACAAGCTCATGATATTCCTTTTGCAACGGAATAACATGCAGAGGTACACCAAGTTTATCGCATACTCCTTGGGCATACTCCAAATCTTCGTTCCATGGGCAATTGCCTAGATAGGAGAGTTCATCTTCAAGCCATATTTTGAGGTAAAACGCCTCGATCTCATGACCTTGGTTTTTTAAAAGTGTTAGGGCGACAGAGCTATCAACTCCACCAGAAACAAGTACAGCTATCTTCATAGTTGAATTATAACGTTAGATAAGCGAGCCTGCAATGGCCGGAGAGCAAATCAATTTCTCAATTAATTGGTGGACCTCTACGATGCCACTTTCTCTTCCTATCACGATAGTATTATGATCAATTGCTATTGAAGTTGGCTTATCACTTGAATAAACACTTTCAAGATCAAAAAGATGCTCTAATTTTTTGTTGTATACAGCAACGATGTACAAATCATCGTCTTTAATTTTAACTAAAAAACGATCGCTGCTAACTTCAAGCTTTTTTTGTTTTTTTCTTTTTTGATATTTTGATGCATCGGTATTTTCACACTTTTCAAACGTACCCAAAAAGCATCCATTACTCTTTTTAAATTGTCGCTCTATTTTATCTTTGCTTCTCACCACAATAGTATCACTTGCTATCGTTACCTGAGTTATCGAAGGTACTTCAGGACCAAATGAGCATTCATCATCGGTATAATCTTTATAAGCTCGGTTTCCTCTGATTGTATACGCAAGTTTAAAAAACTTTGATTTTTTAGATTTTTGAGAACGCATTGAATTGATGCTGAAATTGTTAAAATTTTCTCTTAACTTTTCGACTTCATCTTCGTCATCACCCGTATTGTTATTATCAGATGGAACTAAATCTTCATCATCTATCAAATTAATGCATTGTACTTGATTATCCGTAAAATATTCAGGAAAACATTCATCTGGATCTTGAGCCCCAAAAGAAACAAGCTGAGCTAGCAATTGCTTATTTTTAATGTTCAATTCAGCAGCATATCGAAGTATAAAATGCCCCCGATCTTCGATTTCACTCAAAAGCGTTGTAAGGTTGAGATTTTTTTCTTTGGCAAGGGTAAAGAAACGCTCATTGTACGGTGCAACAAAAATAAGCGCTACAAACTTTTGAATTTCATTGGGGATAATAAACCCTTTCAAAAGAGATATATCGTAAGCAAGCAGCTTAAGCAACATTTCAAGTTCTGAATTCTTCACAAATTTTTGATCATAGTATTGTCGAGCATTTGCAAGAATAGATTCTGGTAATCCCGATTCTTGTGCAATATCAAAACCATTAAATGTTGTATAACATCCAGGTAATAATTTAAAACGATTTTTTTTATCATGTGAATCGGCCATTTTATAGAATTCAAATTTAACAGCTTGATCTTGAGCTAGCTCTTGTAGACAAGAATAGTGCGTTGAGGCAATAGAGATAGTACGCTCAAAATCTAGAGAACTTCCTAATTTTTTGAGTGTAGCATAGGCAAGTGCTTCTCCTCCACGCGGATTGGTACCATTAAAAAGTTCATCAAATGTAATCAATGAATATTTAGATTCTTCTTGAGCATCGTTAATGAGTACTGATGCTCGATGAGCGCTTGCTTTAAATAAAGAAATGCCATCTCCTGCATCATCAGTAATATTCAGATACGCTCGTATAGTAGAAAAAGGAGTAAAACATGCCTGCTTGGCAGGAACTATGCCAACTGATTGTCCCAAAAGAACTACAAAAATAATCTCGCGCATTGTCGTCGACTTTCCACCCATGTTTGGTCCTGTTATTAATGCATTGCGTTCTTTTCCGTCAGCTCCAAGAGTCAATGAATTTGGAACAGGATTATGGGCAATAATAGGACTCCAAAAGTCTTTCAAAACTAATGCAGGATGCTTGCAATTATGGTCTTGAACAAAAGATGGATAGCACATTGGATTGCCATTTTCTTGATTTTTCTTAAAAAATCGCACAAGCGAAAGGAACATATCAAGCTGAGCAAGTGCCATTATTGAAGGAAGAAGATTTTCTTTGTTCAGCTCAACAGCTCGGTATGTTGCAATAACACGTCCAATGTAATTACTCTGCCATGAGTTTTCGTCGTCACCAATTGCATACAGCTTGTTAATGAACTGTTCAAATGTTGCAGGACCTCGAAATTCTTGTGCAAAATAAGAAAACAATGAACAAGGGTTACTATTAAGCGTTAGAGCGTTAAGCGATGGCAAAAGTTCTTTGATTCTTGGCACTTTATCAAGACACAGCCCAACTTTTTGCATAAATTTAATGTATGCAGCAATAAGTAAAAGCCGTTTATACATACAAGAATTAAGTTCAGCAACAGCTTTAATTCCCTCGCTCATATTATTATTCATGAGTGAGTCTATAATCATTATCGACATATCAACCATTTTGCCAGCAGCATACCATGCCATAGGAGCAATGATGGGCGCCATTCGATTATTTTCTCCACGAGAAAAAACCGCTGTAATTACTTCGGTAATTGCAACCCGCGAAGCGTTAGCCCAGTTTTCTCCTCGAACACTTTGAATAGCGTTCACTAACGTTTCTTTTATACTCGGGAAAACAGTCCAAAAATCTTTTACTAGCGGATGAGTTCTTAAATTACCCAAAGCAACCTCAGCACCGCTTCTAATAACACCGCTCACTCGATTAACAATCGAATATGAAATAATGTCGCCGCCTTCTTGAATTTGAGTATTTATTTCATTTGTTTGTAACCATTGAGCTATTGCTTGAAATCGCTCGGTTGAAAATTCAGGATACTGAATATACGATTCAAAAAGGTCATTTCCAGACCAAAAAGATATCATGTTATTTTCATAACGCTGGTCTTTAAAAAATTCAGCAAGCAAACTATCTAATTCTTCAAAGACTTCTTGATTTTCAAGAAGCGTCGCAATAATTTTTTGCTTCTGCTCAATCGTTACAATATCATCTGAAGGCTGCAAAAGCTGCGTATACAAGAGAACTTTACCAAGCTCCGATGACGTACAATCAAGTCTTGATGCGAGTGAGCATTCTGGATGAGATCCTGAACCACAAACAATTTCTAAATCTTTCCATGACTGAATATCAATAATATTTGTTGGTATTGCATGAGGATCTTTTTGAGCATACTTTGAAGCAATATCAAAAGCGAGTGTTCGACGCTGCTGTTCAGAGAGAAAAATTTTAGCATTAAGTTCTTCGCGAGCAAAAGAAGCTCGTCCGTTACGCTCAGCGTCTGGAATAAGAGGAGGCGTTTCTGAAAGAGATTTTAGATTCTCTTTTTTGAGTTCGTCATAAAAAACATCCATTCCAAGAATGCTACTCTTTTGCGCAAAAAAGATCCCTAAAAAAATAATAACAATTTTTAAGAATCGATATTTCATCATGATGCAGCTCCGTTTAGTTTTTGATTCCATGATTTGAACCATAGTTCTATCGATATCAGATTAATGACGGTCCAAAGATCATCGTTCTTTCCATGCATTATTTTTTGAAGATGTGTATGCAAAAGTTCAGGATCAATTAAACCTTCTTGCGCAAGACGTCCGTGAAGCACCAACTGTGAAAGCTTTTCAAAATTTTTACGAAAGCCAAGCATAAAAATGCCACTGGTTTCTCCCTTTGACTTTCGCCAGATATAGTCATGTTTTTTTAATCGATACATCCCACGCCGAAAGGGTGCTCGATCTATATCTTCTCCATACAATCCATATGTTGGAACCGATAATGCCAGCTCAACCAATGGCTGTGACAGCAAGGGATTAATCGCTGGCGTGTAAGCTTGAACATATCCCCGATCAATAAAAGCAACCGCTTGATAGATTGCACTTATGTGCGCTTGCTTTGCTGGTAGAATTTTTTTTAAATCTTCTTTGAATGGTAAATCAAAAAGTGCTGGTTGCATACAAGCTTTAAGAGACGACTTCATCCAATTTGTTGTTGGAATTGTTTCTTGCGGTTCACCTTTGCCAAGTTTGTATCTCAGATACGTTTTAATGTTTTTTTGTATCACTTCCATAAGCGGCATGCGGTAATACGCACAGGTCTCTTTTATTTTTTTAGTGATACCTTTAAAACCATTAACCATGAAGTAATCAGTAATCGATTCAACCGGAAATGGCGCCATAAAAAGATGATCTCCGCCTTGTCCTGACATAATTTCATAGCCTGGATACAACTGCATAAAATCAGTGTATCGAAAGAGGAGCAATGATGTTGGTTTGTCAAATTGCTCAGTAACTTCATGATCAAACGGAAGATAATTATTCATATCCAAAAATTCAAGCTGAGTCTTACAATGTATTGCAACTTTTTTTGCATACTCTCGTTCATCAGACGATGCAACTGCAGGATGATAGAAATTGCATGCAACAACTTTTTGATCAGATTCTAAAGCATCTTCAAGCATCATGAGTACCGATGAAGAATCAATACCTCCAGAAAGTTCAGCAACAATGCTAGGAACATTATGTGTCCATGCTTTAACGCATCGTGAAAATGTTTGAATTAAATTATTTTCATAAGCTTCATCGGCTTGTTGATCATGAGTAAGCTCGGTTGGATTCCAGAAAACACTTTGCTTTCCAATTCCTTGGAAAGACAAAGTAACTCCACAACCGGCAAACAATTCAATAATCCCTTTAAATGGTGTTCGAGTTGTTAGGTGTTGTGACCCAACAAGAAACGAGGCGAAGTATTCCCAATCGATTTCTGGTTTATTTGGAAGCAAATCATACAAAGCAAGAAGTTCAGATGCAAAGTATATTGCATCTTCTTGTTCAGTAATAAACACTGTTGCCAAGCCTTGTGGATCTTTAAAAAGGGAAATCGTTTTACCCTCTTGGTCAATGGTGAGAACAATGTACCTGCCCCAAAAATGTTGCGCTAAAAATTTACCGTGTGATGCTTGAATAGCATCAATATCACGTTTGGTAAGCTCATGCGGGGCATATAAATTTTTACTAAATAGTCTTCCCGCAAACAATGCTCGATTGGAAACCGATGTTACTTTTTCAGCATCAGACTCACCAACTCGCTTGCCGGCTACAACAAAACAGTGCGGTTCATGAACTATGATTGACGATTCTTGTGTAATCAGCTTTTGAGCTACCTGAGTGATTGTTGCGATAACAGAGTTATTATTCTTTTTTAAAAAAGCACCAGCAATAAAAGACATACATATTATTCGTTGCTAAAAGGGGTTGCTAAGATAATTGCAAGACGCGATTTTATGATTGAATCATCATTAATGACTAAATCACCAACTTGCGCCCATGCATGTGCATAAAAAGGTGGTGACTGAACGCCAATTACTAAATTGCATTTATAGCCCATTTTAAGCGCCATGAGCGTAAACGCCGAAGCCCAGGCAAGACAGAAAATTTTTTTCGGATAGATACTGCACGCTCTATCAAGTGCGTTTGAGAGTGTTTGTATATCCTGAAGCATCAAGTCTTGATATATTGCATGCTTTTTTTTGTAGACTTCAATTTTTTTTAAAATACCGACAATCCCGTTTCGACGTAAAGCACAATCAACGCGAAAAACGAGATACAAAAATTTAAATGTAAGAAACCACGAAGCTTGAGTTGATTCTACAAATTTTTCTTTTCTATCCCATTGATAATCTGCAAGGCCGCCAGGCTCGAGTGCTTTTTTAATAGAGCGCACAGCGCAAGATGTATCTCGTTTTTTAATGATTTTTTTTTCTAGAAAATAATGAATATCTTGATTGAATGATTCTTGCTGATCGGCATGCACGTCACAAGAAAAAAAATTATCTTGGATGGTAATTGCTTGCTCAACCACTGTTTTAAGAAAAGTTGCCGATGTTCCCGCTATACTGATATATTTATCTTTTTGTGCATCAAGCACAATAATTCCACTATCAGTTTGAGCTGCGTACACTGATTTTGATAATTCAAAAAAAATTTTTTTCATACAACTCTTTTGAGAGTAAGCAAGACAGCAAAAAATACATTAACACACGAGCTTATGCTTATAATTTTAAGTAACGAGCAGTATATTTTTTTTTTACTTTAAAACAACCGTTTTTTTACTTTTATAAAAAATAATCATGAAACAAATCACTAAGAATAATTACCTTAAAAAGCTTATTTTTTTATATTGAAATATTAAATCGCTTATGATATAACTCATCTGAAAATTTTTTTAATCATTTTAAGAAAGATCAATCATGGAAAATAAACATATAGTTGAACTTGGTATGGCTTCAGAACTAACACTTGGCTATAAAAATGGTACTACACAAGAACATGGAAGAATGCTCTTATGGAGCAAAACTGATCGTGATTGATACAAAATAATCGAGAAAAATCCATGAGCAATAAATTAGAAAATACTCAAGAATTGGGGATGGTTTCTGAGCTAACACTGGGAATAAGGACGCGTACATTTTCAGAACATCACCGCCCTACTCTTAATGTTCGAGAATGAAATTTATAGTTCTACAAATAGTTTAAGGTCCAGCAAATTGCTGGACCTTTTTTCTTCTCTTTCAAAAAACGAGCTACACATATGACATCGCTTTTCTTCTCTTTTTTCTCACTTATCTTACAAGACAAAAAGCTCATCATAAAAACTGGCATATCATTTTTTTTAACAATTTTAGGATCACTATTAACCATGAGCTTGCCGCTTGTTTTAAGCGAAATAGTTCGCCAGTTATCTACTCCAAAAACAGATGTTTCTTTATTGTCGCTTGTTTTGCTTGTAGGATACGGATTGCTCTGGATTGCAACACAAGCACTTGGACAAATTCGATCGCTTATCATGGTGCATGTTACAGAAAGCACTATTGCTCAGATTAGTTTACGAGTTTTTGAACATCTGCATGCATTATCGCTTCGTTTTCATTTAGACCGCAAAACAGGAGCGCTTTTCACCGCTCTTGATCGTGCACAGACTGGTTGTGAAACGGTTATGTGGAGCTTTCTATTTTTTTTGTTGCCAGTCTGTTTTGAATTTGCCTGCACGATGCTGATCTTATTTTACTATTATGGATTGCTGCATTGCTTAGGGCTACTCATACTTTTTGCACTGTTTGTCGTAATAAACTATTTCATGATGAGTAAGATTAATACGGCTCAAGCAACCTATAATGAAAAGCGAGGACAAGCTGGAGCTACCATGCTTGACAGCCTCATTAATATTGAAACAAGCAAGTACTTTGCAAACCAGCACGCCGACTATCAACAATGCAAAGCATTATTTGAAGAGCAAAAACAGGCGGGTATCCTACGGCAAGTAATCGAAACATGGTTAAGTCTCTCTCAGGTTTTTATCATTGGTTCAGCATTTGTAATCGTTACGTTTATAACTGGAAAACGAGTATTAAATGGTAGTAGTTCGCTTGCTGAGTTTGTTTTAATTAATGGGTATTTTTTGCAATTTATTATGCCACTCCAACACGTTGTATATGCATTTGGACAGGTACGCAAGGGGCTGCAAGATGTTGTACAGATTCATGATCTTCTGCAAGAAGAACCAGAGATAAAAGATGCTCCTGATGCCAAAGTTTTGTCACCAAAAGAAGTTGAAATTATTTTTAAGAATGTCTCATTTGGCTACTCAGCAGAACGGCCGATTCTAAAAAATATATCGTTTACGGTTGCACCAGGTAAAACAGTTGCATTAGTTGGCCCCTCTGGATCAGGTAAGTCGACCATTATAAAATTGCTTTTTAGGCTTTTTGACGTGAACGATGGAGCTATTCTTATAAATGGACAAGACATTCGAAATGTTGCTCAAGATTCGATCAAAAATTTAATCTCCATTGTTCCACAGGATGTAGTGCTCTTTAATAATACGATTAGGTACAATATAGCGTATGGCAATATAGCAGCAACGCAGCAAGAAATTGAACAAGCCGCACAACAAGCACAAATCGATCAACTTATACAAAAATTGCCAAGCGGTTACGACACACTCGTAGGAGAGCGGGGTCTCAAATTATCTGGAGGTGAAAAGCAACGTGTTGGCATTGCTCGAGCTTTGCTGAAAAAACCATTAATTAATGTCTTTGATGAAGCTACCTCTTCACTTGATAGTTACACCGAGCATGAAATTCAAAAAAATATCTTAGCTCTCTCTTTTGATGTTACAACACTTATTGTCGCTCATCGATTATCGACCGTAAGTCACGCAGATGAGATTCTCGTTCTTGACCAAGGAGAGATTGTCGAGCATGGAACGCATGACGAGTTGCTCAGTAGTTGTGGTTTGTATCAAAAACTTTGGCAAGAGCAAATGATCAATTTTTGCTGAGTTTTTAACCTCTCACAAGGCCATCAAGTGCATTATCGCCAACAGTTGAAACGGTCCTTTTAATTAATTTAAGTTGGTAATGGAAATAGAGATCTTGATATTTTTCTCCATACACACCAACTTTAACATGATCTAATCATCCTCAAGTTTAAAAACATTCTTTCTAAAAAATCATACCTAAAAAAATTGTACAATGTAAATCACATTATACACAAGACTACCCCTTATCTTTGATTTTTGACCAAAAAATTATCGCTATATCCTTGATTTTTGACCAAAATTCATTCAAAATAAGTCTGATTATTAACCAGAAAGGTGTGAGATGAAGCGACTGATCGATTATTACTTGAATTCTTGGAAGAGTGATCCTTACCGAATGCCCCTCCTACTCAGAGGTGCACGCCAGGTTGGCAAAACATTTTCGGTACGCAAGTTAGGTGAATCATTCCCAAAATTTGTTGAAATCAATCTAGAAGAAACACCTGAAGCGCGTATCATTTTTGAAAAAAATCTTGACCCCGATCGTATGATCGCTGAACTTTCTGTCATTACTCAAAAAAATATTATTCCGGGTTCAACGCTTTTGTTTATTGATGAAATACAAGTGGTTCCACGAGCAATTACTGCTCTGCGATATTTCTATGAAAAAATGCCAGAGCTTCACGTTGTTGCAGCAGGATCGTTGTTAGATTTTGCAATTGAACAAGTTGGAATTCCTGTTGGCAGAGTACAATCTCTCTACATGTTTCCGCTCTCGTTTGTAGAATTTCTAGCAGCACTCAACCACACGGTTTTGCTTAAAGAAATTATTCATCATAATCCAGAACAAGAAATGAGTACTGTTGTTCATGACAAAGCTCTTGCGCTTGTGGGCGATTACCTTGCGCTTGGAGGCATGCCACAAGTAGTAGCTCGTTGGCAGGCATCAAAAGAGCCTTTAAACTGCGCAAAGGTTCATGCGACAATTCTAGACAGCTATCGTCAAGATTTTGAAAAATATGCTAAACGATTGCAAATCAAATATGTTGAATCGGTATTCAAACATATACCGGTACAACTGGGGAGAAAATTTAAATACACAACCGTCGAAGGTGATTACCGAAAGCGAGAACTTGCACCAGCGCTTGACCTTCTTGTAGCAGCAGGAGTTGTGCACAAAGTTTTCCATTCATCAGGACAAGGAATTCCTCTTGGAGCACAAGCAGACCCTCAAGATTACAAGGTTATTTTTCTTGATATTGCACTTGCGCAAACACTTCTTGACCTCGACATTTCGGGATGGTTTTTAGATCCGCTTGCACAATTTGTTAATAAAGGTTCTCTTGTAGAAGCATTGGTAGGTCAAGAAATGCTTGCTTATGAAAGTCCTCATGCCAAAAAAAATATTTATTACTGGCATAGGGAATCGCGTGGAAGTGAAGCTGAGATTGATTATTTGATACAACTTAATAATGAAATTATCCCCCTTGAAGTAAAAAGTGGATCGGGCAAAACCCTGAAAAGTCTTCAATTATTCCTTGAAAGCCATATGTCGACGGAGTACGGCATACGCATTTCAACGAACAACTATTCTGAGTACCAAAAAATAAAATCATTACCTTTGTATGCTGTTGCACAGGTTATGAGCAAAAAGAATAAAAATCTTCTGAATGCCATAATGCTGCTGATTGAATCGTGAAAGGATTAATTTTTTTGTTGTGTTCTATACAAAACACCCCACCACAGCAAAGCAAGAAGAGCTGCTGCCCCAAAAAACAGGGGGACCATCCAATGGTTTTGAAAATTTAAAGTATTAGAAAAACAAACACCACCAGAGGCAATACATAATCCCAGTGAATTAACCAGTGCTGATGCATACGACCGTTTATGAGAAGCCGATAGCGCATACGACGTTGCATTTGATGTCACCAATGAATTACCCATAAACATCAGTGGTACTGGGAGAAAAAAGGTCACTAGCGAAAAACCGAAAAGCCAGAAGCCCAGAATAAATAAAATGATTGCGGTAATCAGAGCACATAATCCAACAAACATGGCCTGAAGCTGATGCAGCCGGTAGGCAAAATAGATACTCAGCGATAACCCTGTTGCTTGACCAAGCGCGGCTAAAAAGCTCAATGAGCCATACACATCGGGACGAAGTCCAAGAACATTAATTGCTAAGAATGGCGCTTTTGCTGCAAAGACATATAAAATTGAACAAGTCATTCCTACCTGAAGTGAGCTCAAAATCATGGGCATATGAAAAATTTCTCGAGCATAGCCACGATAAATATGTTTTATGCGCAATGCATCAAGGTCCAACTCTGAGGTTGTTTCAGGCAAACGAGTACTCAAAACAAGTAAAAAAATGCCATATACAACCAATGCATACAACGAACCATACCACCCAACATGCTGTGTTAAAAAACCGCCAACCGTCATGGCAATTGCAGAAGCAACAGGAAAGCCAAGCATGAGCGTTGCAATCTTGCGTGTTGCATGCGCACCGGAATACAAATCGCCAACCATGGTGTAAGCAATTTTAAGCCCAACTGATGCTCCAACAGCAGTAACTAATCGCCCAAATACAAGCAAACCAAATAACTGAAAACAGCCTGCAACAACACTTATCAAGGCGCCAATAATTGCCAAAACTAGTCCCAAATAGAGCGTTGGTTTTCGGCCAAACCTGTTAGCAAAGGGCCCATAGGGAAGCATACCAAGGGCATAACCGGCCAAGTAAACGCTCACAACAAGCTGCACATGCTCTGCGGTTATAGCAAGTGATTGGGCCATCATGGGCAGTGCTGGAGTTAAAAGCATAGCTCCTGCTGCTGCAAATGAGGTCAAAAGAATAAGCGTAATCATTGATGGATTATTCGATAAATGAGAAGAAGAGGCGGGCATGAAATTCCTTATTACTATTTTATATTTCTAATACATTCATATTATCTGATTATAGAATAAAAATAGAGCTCTATTAAAAAATTTTATTAGCTTGTTCCTTAATTCCACAAAACACCTCAATTCAAATAGCAATAACTGAATATAAAAATAATTTTTATTCAAATTTTTATTCATTCAGTTATTATTGTTCTTATGTTTTTTGTTTTGTATTCTTCGTTCATTATTTATAAAGGAGGCAAGATGAATTTTTCATCGCGTCTTTGCACACTCGTTCTACTTGTATTTAGTTATACATTGCAGGTTAAAGCGGTCGTTTATACCGATGAAGATATTCAATCTATTGCTACCAAGATTGAACAAGGAAACAAGCTTGATGAAGATGAAGTTCGCAAGCTCAAGACGCTCAATGAAAAATACCCTGGCCTTTTAACTGAAAACATGTTTAAACAATTGAGAAGTTCAGGAAAATTACGTAGCAGCGGAAATAGCTCATCGAAAAGAGGTGCTCTTGCTCGTCGGACAAATACAGCAAGAAAACTTCGTAATATTCTCACAGAACAAGCTGAAGAACATGCTCAATTAAATAAGAATAATTTAGTAAGCCTTGTTTCGCAGCTGACTGAGGATCTAGAAAAAGCTCATTATACTCATATTCAGTACCTGGTACAGGATTGCGTTAAGCAAATTAACACACTTGAAATACACATTATCTCTCCTGAACATATTGCCAGCGCACTCAGAACAGCTCTGGAATATGGCATACCAGATATTGTTGAATATCTCATCAATAATGGGTTATTGATAACTGAAACTGATATTGCTTATCTAACAGAAGTTGAAGCGGAAGAATTAGATGTCGATTGCGCCTGGTTCAAATCAGGAGCAGATTTTGAAAAATGCAGACAACTCCTTGAAGCTGCTTTAACCGCTTAATAAAACGTAACGTAATTTCCAATAAGAAGAGGGCCGGTTTTGAATCGACCCTCTTCTTATTGGATTATTATAATTTAGATTGTTTTTTACTCATCGCATCGCAAAAAAAATAAGTGAAAAGCCGTAAGCTCATTTTATAGATTAGAATAACAAATCGTTCGGTTTTTCAAATCAGTTATGTTATATGAGAAGCCTGAATTTTTTTTTATCACGAGCTCCTGATATAAGCTTGATAAATAATCCCTAATTACCTTATGGCCAGCATCATGAGCAAGTTCAAAAGCAAGCTTGCCCTTGTGAGTTGAAATAGTTTCATCAGCACCATTTTCCAACAAACATTTTATTACTTGTTCATGCCCAGCAAAAGCTGCAATATGTAGCGGCGTCTGACCTGCGCTATCTTGTTGATTAACATACTGAGAACCAAAGACTTGAAGCAAAAATTTGATAATTCGATATGCTTGAGCTTGACTAGATAGCGACGCAGCGACATGAAGCACAGGCCTCCCATTACCATCTATAAAAGCACCTTTGGTTGAGAGATAGTTTACTATCTGATTCCGCTCTGTTTCATTTCCTACTCGAAAGAACAATTCCATGACTTCGCAGACATCAATGGGATTACCTAACTGGATAATCGAATAGATGACATTTTGACCGGGGTTTTCAACCTCAAGCCCATATTTTATGACACGATATTTATCGTAATCTGATTCTTCGTTTTGTAATACTCCATTCAGAGAAACAGACAAGAAAATACATGCAATGGTCAAAACAAAAAGATTTTTTAGTAACTTCATTACTACTCTCGTTTCTTCAAACTTATTTAAATAAATAAACCTGCAATTGATGCATTGAGTAAGTTAGCAAGCGTACCACCAAGCAGCGCCATCAAACCAAGTCGTGTCAACAGCTCACGTTTTTCTGGGCAAATAGCACCGATACCACCAATCTGAATTCCAATGCATGAGAAATTTGAAAATCCTGCAAGCGCATAGGTCAAAATAGCAATTGATCGAGGTGTTAAATTTGATGCTATGAAATGTGTATATGCAACAAATTCATTAATCACAAGCTTTTCACCAAGCAATACGCCAGCAGCTTGGCAATCAACACCAGGAATACCGATTAAGTAAGCAACACCGTAAAATAGCTTTCCAAACACAGCACTTAAGGTAAAGCCGGTACAGAATTCAAGTATTGCACTTGCCATTGCCATTAAACTAATGAATGCAATAAGCATTGCAGCAACGTTAACAGCTAAACGCAATCCATCGGAGGTGCCAGACGAAAGTGCATCAAGTACGTTTTTAGTTGCAGGCTTCATATCAATTTTATTACCGGCGAGTGTTTCAGGCGTTTCAACTTCAGGCATGAGGATTTTTGCAATCAAGATTGCACCAGGAATTGCCATAATGCTTGCTGAAAGAAGATGTACAATAGGAACACCCATCAAGCCATAAACGGCAAGAATTGAGCCGCTCAAGTGCGCCATACCACTCACCATGACGGTAAGCATTTCAGACTGCGTCATGCGTGCAAGATAATTTTTGATTAGGAGTGGAGCCTCAGTTTGTCCAAGCATACTGTTTGCAGCGACTGACAACGTCTCTGCACCAGAAGTTCCAAGGAGTGGGCGAATTGCAAACGCTAATCCTTTAACAAAAAGCTGTACAACACCAAGGTGATACATAAGTGCCATGAGTGCACCAAAGAAAATAATGATTGGGACAACCTTGATGGCAAAAACAAAGCCCCATGGACCTTCTAAATTTGCAAGGTTACCAAAAACAAAGGCACAGCCTTGATCTGCAAAGCGGTAGAGCGATTCAAAGCCATGAGCTATGCCCATAAACATTGATGCTCCAATCGATGTTTTGAGAATGAAAAATGCAATACCAAACTGCATTGCAAGTGCGGTCAAAATTTGTCGTGGACGAATGCGATTACGATTGCGTGAAAATAAAAACGCAATTCCCAAAATAGCAACTATACCCACCAAACTCATATATCGATTATCGGTCATTAAGTATTCAACGATACCAAACATCTATTCTACCCTTCTTAAAAATGAGACTGTTGTAAAACTATTGGACCAATATACACACCTCATAAAAAACTTCAGCAAATATTTAAGGCGTCTCTTTCAAGTTTTTTAAGAACTATCAAAAATTTTTATTACTTGAAAAAATAAAAAGTCGCAGCAAAATATTTTTGCTGCGACTTTAAGAATTTATAGCTTAAAAAACGATTGTTTATTTCGAGCAGATCAAAACAATAATCGCGTCGTTATTACGTGGAATATTAGTCCTAGGCATCAGCTTCCTGGTCTACAAGTTTTGCCTGATGAAAACAACGATGCACACACGTGTGATCATGTTTTTTGAAAATGAAAACAAAAGCTCCTGCAAAAACACCAGGTTCTCCTGGTTGATTTTGATCAAGCACGCGTTCTCTTTCTTCTGCGCTTAAGCTGTTCGGATTAAAGCATAAAAGCTTACCTGGGATAAGAATTGCATAGCAATCTTGAGGGAGCTTAAAATTTTTCAGACTTAAACAAAGCTGGTTATGTGCAGCCTCTTCAATGCTGGCAACCAGAAGACCATACTCAAGGTAATCTTCAGTTCGATATGAAAAATCATGAAAATTATCCTTTTTGTTGAGTATATGATTTCGAGCTTTTCTTATGCGAGCATAAGATTTTAAATGCTTAATGTGAGGAGCTTGATTTTTTTCTTGTAAATAAAGAACTACTCCAATTTGCTTATTAAACGATGAAGGTGGTTGATTGATGATTGCACAATTATATCCCGAATGAATAACTTCATCAGCAGAATAAAAGAAGTCTGAAGATATTGATAAAGATTCCTGAAGACTCTGAATAAACTTTTTATATGGACTTAATTTCTTACACTTTTTTTTCTTACCAACAAGTACCCATTTTCCAGATTGAGCAAACTCTTCTTGGCAATCACCTATCAAAATTTTCTCAACAGTTTCATCCAAGACCGAATCATTTTGTTCTTTTAAAGTAGACAGCTCTGACTCAACAATTACTAAAGAATCTTCTTGAATAAACGAATGCGAAGAATCTTTAATAGACGAATCATTTTGAATATCGGAATCTAAATTATCGTGCGCATCAGGATAAGGCAATTGGGAATCCTGAGAGCCCTTATCAATACGCATTTTTGAACGCTTTTTTTGACCCGAACTTTTTTTCTTTTTTTTCTTTGTTTTTTTAGGTTCAGCAGCAAACGCATTACTTTTAACAAGCTGCTTTATTCGGTCTTGAATTCGTTCTAGATAATACGCATGAACCACGCGTGTATAAAGATCAGGAATACGCAAAAAACCATTATCACCAATATCAATACGAAGCTTTTCAGAAGTACTTTTTAATTGAACAAGATCTTTTTCCGTAACCTCTTCTTCAAGCGATGATAGGCGATACCTCAAATAGCACGATAGATTTTCTCCGTATTTCTTACCTAAAATAACACCACTTGATAGAAGCAAACAGCGCAAATCATCACATTCAATAACGGCTTGATATAAGCTTTGATCGAGCTTATCGTTAAATGTTACATTCTGAGCAAGGTGATTATAAATAAGATCGTGTAAATTTTGCTCAAATGATTTTACCATTACAACTGATTTTGATTTTTTCTTAGATTTTTTTCCTGATTTAAACCTAGAAAGACGTTCTTGCTGCTCATGATAGTTTATAATTTGATTAACAAAAAATACATTTCGATCAAAAGCCTGTCTCAAAATTTCAAGCTGATCAATAGAGCTATGAGATAACACGTTTTCAATACAAAATATTTTTTGAGGCAATTTATTACTAAAAGGGAGTTCCTGGATTTGCTTATCTTGATTTATGAAAAAATAAGCAAACCAATTTTTAGCCCATTCAGATAAATTAAATGAAAAATTTGAAACCCTCGATGCATGAATTTTCTCAAATACAGAGTCATACACATGAGCGTACGCTTGCTTAAAACCCGATGTCTGATCAATAAAATCGTTAATAAAGCTCTTTGTATCCAAGTCAGCCCAAAGCTCTTTATCTCTTGTCCATAACTGCTTACATTCATTGAGCAAGTACTTGAGCCGTTGAGCTGAACTCATAATACTGGAAAGTTGATGCAAATAAACCTTCTGTTCTGGGCTCACAACGCGATCTGGTAGTCCTGATATTTTCTGACAAGAACTCATCTCTGACTCAAGAACCTTATCGTCTAAATCAAAAATACATTGAATTGGCGCTTCACATTGTAACCAAAATGCTGGAATAATAATTTTTGAATCTAAAAAGCTATATTTATCAAGCTTATTACTAAAGAAATTCTCTGAGCTATATTTAAAAAGAACGAATTGTTCTGACAAATTAATATGATTTAAACATTTAACAAACTCAGTTGATTGCATCTGCTTTACGATATTTTTATTTGTTAAAACATTCAATCCCAACGTATAAAAATTTTCAAGCTCATGAAGCAAGCTGTACACTTTACGTGCAAAAAAATGCCTAGAGGCTTGAATCAGCGCAAAGCTTTTAAATGAAGAAGAATTTTCACTCAACTCAAAATGTTGGTCAAGCTCTTCTAAGAGTTGTTGTACTTCTAACGGAAGAAGAGCAATAGCCTTCAAATAAATCGTATTTATCATTAAATAAGCATTGTCATAGCGCTCGCTATCTAACTCTTCAGAACTTGAAATCTTTTCGTACGTAAAAAGCTTAATGAGCTGCTCGCGCAGATAAAAAACAGTACAAAGCATTCGACCAGTTTGTGGATCCTTACTACCATCAGCAATCAATTGCTCAAAAATATTTTCAAGCAATTGTGGAGCTTTATTTTCAGGTGATCCAAAATCATCCTGCAATGATTCTCGTGATTGATTACTATCTTGATGACTATGAATATTGGCATCATTGCTTGAAGAACTAGAACTGCTACTTGTTGATAAATCAATAATCAATGAATCTGACTCTGATTTTAATTGAACAGAGCTATGCTCCATACCTGTCAGCGATGTAATTTTTAGTAAAAACATCAAAACTGGAATACAAAATGATTGAATAATTTTTTTCATATAGACCCCTCCACTGATTAATTCAATATTATCAATATTATCAAACAGAAATATTTTGTCAAAACCAGGAAAAACCGGGGGTTTAAATGGTGAAAAGGGGCCTTTGGGCCATAAAAGACTCAATTACCAATTCTCTGTCCTTAATTGGCAAGATATGACTAATATCTATGCTATCGGTCTTAAAAATGATACCGTTAAAAAATTATTTAAGGTCGGTTAACAACCTCATTAAAAACAAGGAGACTGGTATGAACCGTCAGATATTTTTTACATTTTTCATCGTATCACTTGTTACAACACCATTATTTGGCATGCAATCAAGCTGGGATGCAGAGCAATACGACCGAGGTTCTGATGGACAATTTAACCACGGCCTAAAACTTCTTGAGCAAGCAGGCCTTGATACGGAGAGTGAAATATCAATACTTGATATAGGATGCGGAACCTGCAGACTTGCAGCGTACATGGCAAAAATTTTTCACAAGGGATCAGTTGTTGCTATAGACAACGATAAAGGCATGATTGAAAAATCAAATCAAAAGCAAACAGCAAGTCCACTCCCAAACCTTACTATTGAACTCAAAGATGCTCGCAATCTTGATTACCAAGAACAATTCGATGCCGCAATATCAGTACATTGCATTCACTGGTTTGACAATCTAGAGCAACTAGAAGCATTCTTAAGCGGCGTATACGCAAGCTTAAAACCAGGCGGCAAACTTCTTGCAGTATTTAACATCGATCACACAGAATCATACCCAATTCCTGTGCTCAAAGGTGCACGCGAAATAACAGAATTGCCACAATGGAAGAAGTACTATGAAGGGAAGAAAGTTTTAGCTAACAGCATTCCTATTGAACAATATCAAGAAAGCCTTGCTCACGCAGGCTTCTTGGGAAAAGTTTTTATCCAAAATTCTGGCACAGTGAAATTAACCCCTGAAATGCGCATGGCAACCATTTTTGCAATTCCTTTAGGACAAGCAATTCCACAAGAACGCAGAGAAGAATTTTCACGCGACGTTCTTGCAAAGCTTGAAGAGCACGGAACAAAAAACCCTGACGGAACCTATAATCAGGGTCTTGATTGTGGAATCATAATCGCTCAAAAACCACTTAGATAAAAGCTGTAAAAATTTACGGGGGTTTGGTTATAACTCACCAAACCCCCGTAGGTAAAAAGCACTCAAACGTCTTGGAGTTGTATGAAACATCATATATTTTTTTTGATTTTTATCGTATTGCTCAAAATAAGTTCTCTTTATGGAGCAAGTATTAATACCTCCAAGCAATTTCAAATTGGCTTACAAATTTTAGAAACAATTAGCTTTGCAGGATCAGAACATCTCTTAAACATAAGTTATGCTCAAGAAGATTTAAGTGCTTATATTGCGCGAAACCTTCTCCCTCAAGGGTTGGTTTTGAGCATAGAACCGAATGAAAAATTGGCAGAAAAAACAACGCTCGACTACTCTGGAATCAATAATTTACACATTGTTTCTATGGACGCATTTTTCTTCGATTTCCGCAAAAGCTTAGATCTTATTTTATCGATATTTCCCGATGACTGGCTTAAAGCCAATAAATCAATAAAAGAAGTCCTGGGATGCATTGCACAAAGCTTAAAATCTGGCGGCGCGTTGTATCTTTGTTTAGATATAAGGAATGCAAACAAGCGCGCTTTTATTATGCAAACATTGATCGAATCAAGCGAATATGAACATGTTTGTTATGAGCATAATGATCAAGAAAAATTTTACTTAATTACAGCTCAAAAAAAGTAATTTTGTTTTTATTTTGTATAAGGGGATTTAAAAAGTATATGAATTACTTACTGCCAGTCTGGCCAATAAACAGCGAACCGCGTGATCGTCGTTGCTGAATATCCCACTCAAAGAGTGGTTCAATAAGATCTTCAAGATCACCTTCCATCACCAAGTCAAGCTTTTTGAGGGTCACTTCGGTACGATGGTCGGAAACACGGTTTTGGGGGAAGTTATAAGTTCGAATTTTTTCTGATCGTTCGCCAGTGCCAACCTGTTGCTTACGTGCAGCACTTTCTTGCGCTTCATGCTTTGCACGTTCAGCTTCATAAATACGGGCCTGCAAGACCTTCATAGCCTTAGCTTTGTTTTTTGTTTGTGACCGCTCGTCTTGGCAGGTCACCACAACACCCGTTGGAATGTGAGTGATACGGATTGCAGAGTCGGTAGTATTAACGTGCTGTCCACCAGCTCCACTGGAGCGGTAGGTATCAATACGCAAATCACTTGGATTAATTTGCACATCAACGTCATCAACTTCAGGCATTACTGCAACGGTAACGGTTGAAGTATGGACACGACCAGCGGTTTCGGTTTTTGGAACACGCTGAACACGATGTACACCTGATTCAAATTTGAAATGCTTAAAGCCGCGCTTACCCTTGATATGCATGATGAGTTCTTTAAAACCACCAAGATCGGTTGTACTACAGTCAACAACTGAAACTTCCCAATTTTTGGAGAGTGCATAGTTTTGGTACATGCGATACAAATCGGCTGCAAACAAAGCCGCTTCTTGTCCACCAGCTCCAGCGCGAATTTCGATAAAAACTGAACGTTCATCTCGATCATCAGCTGGGTACAAAAGATCTTCGAGTTCTCGATTGAGCTTTTTGATTTTTAACTCAAGTTGTTGATTTTCTTCTTCATACAATTGTCGCATCTCACCAGATTCTTGTTCAATCTGCTTCTTGTTACTATCAAACTCATTTTGAGCAGCAACAATTTGCTTGTGAGCTTCAAGGACATGCCCATATTGTGACGCCTGTTTCTGAAAAGTAGCGCGTTGTCGTTGCTCCAATGCAGGGTCTACAAGCTTTGCAATGAGCTCATCATATTCTTTTTGAAGAAGTATCCAATCCAACATAAGTCTTATACTCGGTGATTTTAATGAGAAAAATAGCTAAGGCAACAGCGTTATTACGCTATTGCCCCATAACTTACAACACAAGATAAACAGTATTGCTGCTTATTTCTTGGTAAAGCGCTTTTGAAATTTCTCAATACGACCAGCAGTGTCGATAAACTTCTGCTGCCCTGTATAATAGGGATGGCATTGGGAACAGATATCAACTGAAATTTTTTCATCTGTTGATATTGAATCAAAGGCGCTGCCGCATACGCAACGAACACTGATTGCATGTATTTGTGGATGAATTTCGCTCTTCATGCCGCTAAACCTCTACTTGATACCTTTTTGCTTCTGCTTCTCTTTTAACTCATCAATAAAGAGATTCGGTCGAGCTTGAACCCCCCGTTCTTGGGCAAGATAGCACGAAGCAAAGTCAGACCATAAAATAATATTAAAAAGTTGCTCCTCAAAAGTATCACCCAAAATAGGCGATTTGTAAAGGACAACCCCCTTTTCATAGAGTAATTCACTTGCGGCATCTAGAGCAATATCAAGGTGAGCAGGCAGAAAACTGGTCTCACACAGCATCACCAGAGGCTTTTGAGCAAATTGAGTAAACCCCACAATCAGGTTATGACAAACTTCAGGAAAGGAGCCAAAAACGGCCGCCACTTTACTATTTTCATTAAACTGGGTTTGGGATCTGTAGGCAACCGCATCGGTATACCCCTCAATACCCCATATATGAAAGCTATCATACCCTTTGGCCTTATTAATAAAGTCTTCAAAAAATGATTCATTTGAGAATTTTGATAAATAGGTACTAGCGTGTTTATAGAAAGCATCAAAAATTTGCTTACCGGGAAGAAGATTCATTTCTTCAAAAAGGCAGCATAAAAAGCCTAAAATTATTCCAAGCGCCGAACGTGGAGTTGATGACTCAGGAATGAGGGTAAAGGGAATATTGCGCAACTGAGCAATTTCAGCCGCTCTTCCGCCATGCGCAAGAACAAATAAAGGAACATGCCGATCAGAAAGTAGCTTGAGAACATCGAGTGTTTCCCAGGTGTTCCCAGAGTAGGAAATAACAATGGCAAGCGTTTGCGAATCAACATAGCTTGGCATTGTTGGACCAGCAACAACATGCACAGGAATTTCTGAGCGCTGATCAAAAAAAGTTTTAAAAATTCTGCCTGCAATACCGGAGCCACCCATACCAACGAACACAATTTTCTTTGGGGCTCTGGGTAGAACGTTTACATACAATTTATGGAAATCAGCTGCAAGCTCATATCCATCATTTAATTTTTTTGTCCAAAGCATTAATTCATTAAACATACAAAAATACCTTTTATTTTTGAAGATTCATTTCTCGACCAAAATTATATCCGGGATTAATTTTCATGTGGAGGTAGCTACGATCATATTGAACAAATTGAGTAATACCAGTTTTTTTCAAAAATTGGTGTATTTGCTCTGTTCCAATCACAACATCTTGCTCATCAGATTTTAACTCAACTTCGATAAACGAGCCAATACCAGGCAACGTATCTAACGCTATTTCAAAATCTTCAAAACGGTATATTTTACGCTCTTTGGTAAATTCAAATTGCTCAATAAAACCAATTGACTCAAAGAAAAAGGTTAGATTTTTTTTCGTTAACTGCAATGCTTGGCCAAGATTATTTTCAAAATTACGATAACCTTTTTCTTGCAACCAAGTGGCTAAGATTTTACTGGAATCAGGTGAACTTAAATCAATTTCAAACTCGTCTCGAGATACTGTTCTGTTTTGATCGTCAACATGACAAACTTTGCTACAAAATAAATCCTTATGAGCTTGACCTATTATTTTTGAACGCAAACGCATCGTGATATGAGCATCATTGAAACCGTCTTTATGATTAAAGAAAAATGAATTTTTGGGATTATTTAAATATACTTCTTCGTGATGTTCAATACCATCAAAAGTCGCATGAGTCTCTAGCCACATTTCAAATGCAGTACGGCTTGCTTGCTCAAGCGTAAATTTTATTTCAATCTCTTTTTTCATTGCACTCACGCTTGTTATAAACATAAAACAGCTTAAAAATAACGTATACCAATTTTTCATAATCAAAATCCTTTCAAATTTTTTAAAATAAAAAAGTGGGAGTAACCAGCACACAGCCAACCACTCCCACTTTTTTAAACTCGTTTGTTAATTTATGCAAGTCTAATTTTTTGCATCAAATAATCCACATCGATTACGCACCTTTAATCTTACTAATCCCTATTTCTTGCATCAATGCCTTGGCATCGTTACGCACCTCTTCAGGAGCCGACTTGGCTAATTTATTAAGTACTTGGGCCGCTTCGTCTTTTTGGCCAACGTAGAACTGGCACTTTGCAATGTGCAACGGCAAGTATGGCAACTCTCCAGGCTGTGTTGCTTTTAAGCACTGCTCAAACAATGGCAACGCCTGTGCATACTCTTTGCAATTGAGAAGCGTTTGTGCATAGTTGTGCATATAAACAAGATTGTTTGGTTCTTTTGCATAAGATTTTTGAAAATAGCCGCGTGCTTGATCATAGTGAGCAAGTCCATAATGTGCACATCCAAGTTGAAACTCAGCATCCAGATAATCTTTATTTAACTTTTCAAATGATTGAAGTGCTTCTGTAAAATTTCCAGCTTCGATGTGCAAAGTACCTTTGAGATACTGCGCTTCATCATCGGGCTGATCACCTGCAAGAGCACTTTCGTAGCTCTTAAGTGCTTCTTCGCGCTTACCTTGAAGTTGGTAAATTTTGCCAAGATGTTTATGAGCCGAGCTGTAGTAAGGGCGAAAATCAAGTGCTTGTCTAAAACATTCAGCAGCAGTTTCATGATTTTGTTGCGAAATGTGCAAAATACCAAGATTATGGAACATCTCTGGATGAGCTTCACCAATATCCATTGCTCGAGCATAGTGCTTGAGTGCTGTTTCAAAGTCGTTTCTCATTTGATAAATTGAAGCCAAATTGACATGTGGTTCACCATAATTTCCATCGCATTCAATGGCTTTATCAAATTCTTTAAGAGCTCCCTCAAGATCACCCTTTTCGTACATCGCTGTTGCCAAATTATTATGGCCACGTGCTTTGGTTGGAGCATTATCTACTGCCGCTTGCCAAAAGTTCAAATCTGAACTCCAAACTTTATTTTGTTGATTTGATGCAAATCCAATGCATGACAACATCAAAAGGCCAACCGAAACCTGCGTTATGTGTTTGTTTATAACCACGTCTGATCCTTTCACCATATGAACAATAAATTCAATACCACGCGTAAAGACAACCGCAAGTGCAAACATTGCACCAAACGACGCAAGATATGTTTTATAATCACATATCAATTCAGTTGATGGAAAAATGCTGGTACGTGGCAACATTGCTACCAGAAACCATGCAAATGCAAATGCCCAAAGATCAGCCTTGTTTTCCATCCAACGCTTAAAAGTCCACCATGCTAAAGAAATCAAAATTGTTGCAGGAACAATAACATCCATGCTGAACAATGATTTTGCAAGCCGCATATCGTAATCAAAGCTAATGCGGAATGGCCAGACAAAAATAAGCATGTAGTGAAGCATTACTTTGAACTGAGAAATCAGATACGAAAATGTACTGATGTAGACTTCTGGATTTCCTGTAAGAACATTGCCGCGGTTATTGCGCAAAGGAGTACCAACCAAATGAGCAACATACCCTGGACGAATACCCATGTAAGCAAGCGTGCCAAAAAGAACCGCAAAATAACCTGCATGTATCCACAATCGCGTTTTAAACTTTTCCCAGTCACCTTGAGCCAGAAAAAACCAATCAACCAAAACAAGCAGCACTGGAAGTACAATAATAATTTCTTTGGTTCCTGCTGCAAATGATGTTCCAAGGTAAGAAATTACAAGCCACCCAGTGCGGCGATTGGCTTGTTCACTGTGCACACTGGCAACAAATGTTGCGACCACAAAGAACGCAAATAAAGCAACTAAGCCCTCTAAGCGCATTTGAGTGATATATGTTGCGGTTTGCGTTTGTACCGGATGCAGTAAAAAGAGTCCCGCTGTGAGCAATGAGATTACATAAGCATTATTCTGTATGAACTCATTACGTGTAAAACGACTGAGTAAACTGAGAAGCGTATAAAAAATCATCAAACCAATAGCAATATGTATTCCTAAATCGATAACACGATACATAAATGGATCGGTCTGCCAGTAGTGATAGGTGAACTGATTGAGTATACGAGAAATCCAACGAGTGTTGGCAAAAAACATTCCAATCGGGTCAAAAACGCGAATATGAAAATACTGGATAATGGTTGGAAAATCATCGAAAATAAATCCGTAAAACAATGATGAATAGTAGACCAGAATTGTCATGAAACTCATAAGTAGCGGAATCCCAAACTTTTGAGTATTTGAATACGCTTTCTCTTGAGCGTATGCTTCATGCTTACTCATTACATACTCCTTCTTGTAAAGTAATTTTTACAATATTCCAAAACGTTAACTACGTGAGCACTCTCACGCTATTTTTTTGTTTTGTTTTTGGGTAGTATTTGCAGTTTGTTTTGTTGCAGGCTGCTTATCTTCTGACTTTGGTGTATGTGCCGCAAAAGCTTGCTTTAAATCAGACAACCGAATACTTCCATTTCCCTCAGTTACTTTTTGCTGCAACGTCATACGCGTAATTTCGTTTTGCACCATTTTTTTGAAATCTTCTGGAGGATTACGCTTAAGGGTGTCTTCCAAAAATGACAGCGCATCATCATGGCGTTGGAGCTGCTCAAGACAATTTGCAACTCTAAAAAATGATTGTGGTAAAGGACGAGGAAGCGTTGCAACTTTTTCAAACAAAGCAAGTGCTCGCTCGAAATCTTTTTTAATGAAATAGGTTTCACCTAAATTATAAGCATAACGCCCATCAAGTGGATAATCGCGTACCAATTTTTCATAAAGCGTTTCAGCTTTATCATGCTGATTAACCATAAAGTAGGCATTAGCTAGGTTAAACCAGAGTGACTGATCATTAAAACCTTGTTGCGCAACAAACTCAAATGCCTGAATAGCTTCAGCATATTTTTGAACTTTAAGACTCATTTGACCAAATTTGTAGAAAACTTCAGGATTATCTAAATCACCTTCAACAGCACGCTTTAGAAACTGCCAAGCTTCTTCCGGCCTGCCTTGCTCTTCGTGCATACGAGCCAAGTTGTAATAGGCTTTTCCATAATATGGTCGAAGCTGAATTGCAGCATTCAAATAACGCTCAGCATCATCGTATTGTTTTTTTTGTAGAAGCAATGTTCCTAAATTGTTATACGCTTCGGGATAGTTAGGACAAATATGAATAGCAACTTCAAGAGACTCAATAGCTTTATCAAGGTCACCCTTCATCGAATAAGCAACCGCAATGTTACTCAATGGATCGGAATAGAGTGCGTCAAGATCAATAGCTTTTTTGTATGCAGCAAGCGCTTCATCAATTTTTCCAGCCTCTGAATAAGCAACACCCAAGTTATTATGAACACGGGCTTTACCTGGTGCCTTTACCGCATTGTCTTCCCAAAAAGCAACACAAGTTTCCCATACTTTATTACGTGAATATGCTGAAAGGGCAATAGGAACCATCAATAACGAAAAGACTGCCAGCTGGAGCTGTTTGTCTGCAAAACGAGGCTCAACATTTTGAAAGTAACTGATTGCTTTGCGTACAGCAAAAACAAAAATAACTGCCAAAATAAATAACACTCCCACTGAAGAAAGATACGTCTTGTAATCACAGGCAAGTTCTGGTGAAGGAATAATTGTTGCACGAGGAGCAATGCTTATTAAAAACCAAAAAAGACCAAAGGCAAAAAAGGTGTACTCTTTTTTAAAGATACAACGAAGAGCGGTACCCACTAAGCTTAACAATACCAAAAATGGAAAAATAACATCGGGACTAAAAAATCTGGTTGCCAACTTCCAGTCATATTCAACACTGATATTGAATGGCCAAACAAACATAAAAATGTAGTGAACAACTACCTTAAATTCTGAAATTAAATAATGGAAAGGAGTAATGACATCAAATGCACGTTGGGTCAAAATATTACCGCGATTATTCCCGGTTGAAAGCTTCATGCTCAGAGCATCAACGGCAAATTTTGCACCCATGTAGTGCGCCATGAGGCCTGCAAAGAAAAGATCAAAAGTAATATGAAGCCATAGGCGTTGTTTAAAATTGCTCCAGTTTTCTTCCGCCAAGAAGAACCAGTCGATTAAGAAAAGCAAAAACGGCAAAACAACAACAATTTCTTTTGTTCCACAAGATAAAAATCCAAAAAAGAAAAAGCTTGCGATCAGTATTCCGCGAGCCACAATGCTTGGTGTGGTCATTGCTCGAACAAATAGATAGAGCGTTGCCAAAATAAAAAGACTCGCGAGCCCTTCAAGTCGTGCTTGGATCACATAAGAAACTGTTTGCGTTTGTACTGGATGGAGCAAGAAAAAAGCCGCTGTACAGAAAGCTATATATAAACGATTTTCATAAAAAAACGGTTTTGATTTTAAATACTTGCACAGGTCTTGAATAAGAAAATAAAGCAGAACGCCTGCTGCAATATGAATAATCAAATTAAAAAGACGATATGAAAATGGGTCGAATCCTCCAATTTGATAGTTAACGGTATTAAGCCACTCCCCTACCCAGCGAGAACTTCCCCACCATCTGCTGAATGGATTATCAAAACGTATAGCAAACTTTTTAGAGATATTTGCTATATCGTCAAACTGAAAGGGATAGGTTAGTGATGGCAGATAAAGAAGTGTTGTAAAGAGGGCCAAAATTCCCGGCGGTAACAACGAATACCAAAATTGTTGGATTTTAGAAGATTCGCCAGTCCCATGACGGCGCACTTTAGCATTCTGAAGACTCATACGCTCTCCTTTTTTAAAGCTTATCGGTCATACATGCTTACTAGATCTAGGCGCAGTTTTCCAAACAACGCCTCACCTCGAACGGGTGTTGCATACAGCATTCTAGTCCAAAAATAGGAGTTGGTGAACAAAAAAATATTACAACTCCTAAAACTATTGTATTTGACCGTCTTTTCAATATTTTTTATTTTAGAGGGGATGACTCGATTTATAAATCAAAGGATACACGATGACAACTTCAAACAACCTAATGCAAGTACTCAATTTAATCGCCACGCTCTTTCCAGTTTTTCTTCTTGTTTTTACCTTTAAAGGATTCTTTCAAGCCCTTGCAGCCAAACTGATGGGAGACAGTACAGCTGAAGATGAAGGGTTTTTAACACTTAATCCACTTGCACATGTTGATATTGCAGGGCTATCAATTGTTTTGATTGTCTTTTTTTTACTTGGTGCACTTTTGGGCGAAAAGATTCCACGCGGAATTCTTTTTATTATGCTCATAACGCTTGGCGTTCGCTGGACCATTCCGGTTCCAATCAATGATAACAATTTTAAGAACTATCGATTAGGCGGAATTTTAACGGCACTTTCAGGATCTCTTGGAAATTTTGTTTTAGCTTTTTGCGCAACCCTTGCAATCAAAGCAGTTTTTGCATGTGGATTTCCACGTTACGCACTCGTTTCTCTTCTTGAAATTTTGAAATCACTCATGAGCGTTGCAATCTTTTTTGGATTACTCGACCTTATCCCTCTACCTCCTTTTGATGGCGGACGCATTTTGCACTACGTGCTCCCTTATTCTCAACAACACATTGTTGCATGGCTTGAGCAGTACGCGCTTTATATTCTACTTATTTTATTTTTTGCCCCTGGAGTGAGTACACTATTTTTAAACGGAATTGCTACTTTGGGCTCACTCATCGAACACCTGTTTTTTCTGATTGTTTTTTAATAATTTTAAACACAAGCACCAGCTTGTATAAACGGGGTACGCTATGATGTCAGGATTTATCGACCTTTTTGCAAGCATGGCAATCATGCTTCCAGCATTTTTAATTGCACTCACCTTTCATGAATTTTGCCACGCACTTGCTGCAACCGCTTTAGGGGACTCAACCGCAAAACGCGCAGGGCGTCTGACACTTAACCCAATGGCGCATATCGACCCGCTTGGCATGCTTTTCCTCCTTCTCTTTCGCATTGGATGGGCAAAGCCTGTTCCTTTTAACCAGCACAATTTTAAATATCCCAAATTTTACTCAATTTTAACGGCGCTTGCGGGCCCATGCTCAAATCTATTACTCGCTTTTGTATCCTTTACTTGCATAAAACATTTCCCAACTCATCTGGTATCAGATGCAGTTGCTTTGAGTTTTTTGCAAATACTTGAGGCACTTGCGTACATCAATGTCATGCTTGGAATTTTTAATGTGCTCCCTATTCCACCCCTTGACGGAAGCCATCTGATTATTGCCTTTTTAAGCGAAAAATACCCCGCGGTTGTTTTGTGGATTCACCGCTACGCCTTGTTTATTTTGTTATTTGTGTTTATCTTCCCTCCAACCAGAATGCTGCTGACCAGTACCATTTTGACCTGTGCACAATGGCTTAAAGGGCTGGTCTTTTAACCCTGATTTTTCAATAAAGAAAAGAAAGTTTTTACTATGGACGACAGAATAAAAAAAGAGCTGGCAATTATAAAAAATGGTGCTGTAACCGTACTACCCGAAGATGCTTTGCTCAAAAAGCTTGCACGTAATAAACCGCTCAAAATTAAACTCGGTATGGACCCAACTGCTCCAGACCTTCATCTAGGTCACGCAGTGGTGCTGTGCAAAATGAGAGATTTTCAAGATCTTGGCCACGAAGTTATTTTCTTGATTGGTGACTACACCACAAAAATTGGAGACCCAACCGGACGATCAAAAACTCGCCCACCACTCACCGATGAAGAAATTGCAAAAAATGCGCAAACCTACTATCAGCAAGTAGCCAAAATTCTTGACCCAGCAAAAACTACCTTGCGCTACAACAGCGAGTGGCTGGCCAAACTTTCGTTTGCTGACGTCATTAAATTGTGTGGTAAGGTAACCGTTGCGCAAATTATTGAACGAGACGACTTTAAAAAGCGACTCAACGAAAATGTATCAATCAGCATGCATGAGCTTTTGTACCCACTTTGCCAAGGCTACGACTCCGTAGCGCTGGAAGCAGATGTTGAACTGGGCGGAACTGACCAAACATTTAACTTGCTCATGGGACGACACCTGCAAGAAGAATTTGGGCAAGAGGCTCAAGTTATTTTAACCATGCCTATTCTAGAAGGGCTTGATGGCGTTCAAAAAATGTCCAAAAGCTTTGGTAACTATGTTGGGCTCTGGGAACCGGCAAACGAAGCATTTGGCAAACTCATGTCAATTTCTGATGACCTTATGTGGCGTTATTTCCATCTGCTCCTGAGCAAGACACTGGATGATCTCACCCAGATGCAACAAGCAGTTACCGCCGGCGCCTTGCACCCTATGGTTTTGAAAAAAGATATGGCGCAACAGATTGTTGCTCGCTTCTGGTCTGCTGACCAAGCACAGGCTGCCCGAACAACCTTTGAAGAAATGTTTCAAAAACAAGATTTCTCAAACGCTCAAGAAGTTATACTTCCAACCACTCTTGCAAACCCTGTGTGGATTGTTGAACTGCTCAAAGCACTGGGAGCTGTTTCTGGATCTTCTGATGCTAAGCGCTTAATTGAATCAGGTGCTGTTTCGCTTAATGGAGAGGTTATTAAAGAATTCAAGGCCGAAGTAAGTTGTCACTCCAGCATGATTGTTCGAGTTGGAAAGCATAGAATTTATAAGATTAAGTAAGCTATTATCAGCATATTTTTGGTTGTTACATTAATTTTACTTGCGACTAATCCAAGCTTTGCGCCATGCTTAAAACAATTGAAGGTATTGTTTAACGCTTAAAAAACATGGTAAAAAAGCATGAAGCAATGTTTAATTTTTTGTGCAATAGTTGCATTTTTAACTGCTCCATGTTTTTTACAAAGCATGGAGCAACCTCACTATAGCCCTTTGGTTCAAGCACTCTTAGCAAGATGGGATGACGAAGCCTGTCGATTAATCCAAATGAAAAAAACAAACGTCAATGAAATTGACTATGAAAATGGAGCTTCACTGCTCATGCTTGCTTGTTACGCTGGGTTGAATGATGTCACTCAAGCAATGCTTAATCGCTCTGATATTTTAGTAAATTGCCAAGATTATATCGGAACTACGGCTCTGATGTATGCAATACGAGGCGGCCATGTTGGAATTGTTACACAACTTCTTAGACACCCAGAAATAGATAGAAATCAAGCTCCAGACATCGCTCAATTAATTCAAACAGATGATACAATAAATATAAATATGGTCGATAGTACTCAATATTCTCTTTTGATGGCTTTTAGCTTTGCTGGATGGGATGAAGTTGTTCAAAAACTCATCGAACAGCCTTCGATTTTAGTAAACGCGCAAGACAAGTTAGGCTCAACCGCGTTGATGTATGCCGTACGAGGTATGCAGTTGGAAGCTATAAAGTTACTCCTTGCATGCGCAAAAATTGATATTTCTCTCACCGATATCTCTGGCCATACCGCCTTGTATTGGGCAAACCAAAGTTGTAATTCAGAAATAATTGCATTACTCAAAGAGGCTGAAGCGAAAGCTTCTTCGTGGTTAGGATATTGCGCGATCTCATAAGTTTAAGTACAAAAAATGAGTGCGCTTGTATAAAAAATCATTGCTACAATAAAGAAATCAACCGATCAAATCTTATGTTCTTGTAATAAAACTAAATCTTTTTCTATTATTTTTTTGAAATCATCATTCATCGTATTCCAATTAACCAGATCAACTTTGTATGGTAAATCTGATTCCTCAAAATCACTTTCTATCGCAATTTGAGTTTTTAAAGGAATTTCCTGAACGAAGCATAAATCTAAATCTGAAAATTGCTTTGGGTTACCTCGAGCTCGAGAGCCAAAAGCATAAAATGTGTATGGGTATTTACTGAGAATTTTTTGTATAATTTTTAGATGACGATCTTCAAGAACTAACATCATGAACACCTATACTTGCAAGAAACGAAAAAATCTCTTGTGAAAAAAGAGGCAAAATTTCAATAACTTTATCAGCTTCATCTTCTTCGTAGGTATGCACCGTCAAATTACGCATTTTTAAAAAATTAAACCAAACTTCAGGATCCCCAATAAAACCTTCTAACGCTGCCATACGAAATGCTTCTTTGGGAGAATTTGCAATTTTTCCTCGCTCTTGAAGCAGCTTCTTCATGATCTTCCAAGTTAATTCAAAGCAGTACTCAAATGCTTGAATAGCACCCGCTTTTTCTTGCTCAGTAATAGTATTTTTTCTAAAAGTTTCGAACTTTTTGAATGCTTTAAGCAAGGGGGTTATGTAAACATTTTCAATAATCAAAGCTCTTCTCCCCTGATTGATTCAAAATTTCTTAATATCTCTTTGTCACTTTATTGCTATTTTGTATTTGGATTCAAGTCTATCTATTCAAGAGTGCTTGATCAAGTATTGTATAATTTTGCCTATGATGTAATACACTGCGCCCCCCGCATTCATTTTACTTGCAGCAACTAGAGGCTTTTCGTCATGCTTAAGAAATGAAAAAATTCTAACCCCCAAAAAGCGTAGTGTACATATAAAGTTTATTTAATTTTTTATTAGGGAGACATATGAACCTCAACTATTGCCTCTTTATAAGTGGACTCATACTCTCTAGTTTTTCACATATTTCTCAACTTCACGCCATGTTTTACGAAGAGATTCCTGGCAGACATTCTGACCAAAGCCCTGATGAATTTATTCATGAACTTCTTAATTGCTCTGCAAGTGACAATGAAGAAACAAAAGAGTCTATTCATAACGTAAGCCCATGCTCACGCGATGAAGAAGAATTGATAAATCTTCAACAGATTAGACCTGCCGTTGAAATCCCACTTAATACGCAAAATTTTTATAACACGCTTAGATACGCACAAAAAGAGGATGCTCAAACAATATTGGACTATTATAAAAGCACACTAGAACGTGATGGCAAACAAGCTGCTCAAGAGATTATCAATCGAGAAGCACTGCTTAATATTGATGCAAGTTTTTGGCAGTGGCCCCTCTTTTGGAATCAGCAAATCAATATTTTTAAAAGTCTGTGTGAGCTTGAAATTATCACACCTAATATTATAGGGGCTTTCAATCGTAACGCTCTTCACTGGGCTGCTTTTTGGAATAATATTGAAGCGGTTCATTATATTCTGGAAATACTCAAAAACAGCCCTGAAGAACTTAGAGCTATGCTTGATCTTAGGCAAAGCAATGGGCAAACGACGCCACTTGAAGTGGCAAGAGCTACGCATAATGAAGAGATTGCGGAGTTATTAATCCAAGCTGTTCGTGAGTAGAAAAGGCGCGATTTCTCGCGCCTTAATCTTTTTTAACGACTGTAATGTTTGTTAATTCAAAATTGATTCATCAAGAGTTGGATAATATTTCTTGAGTTCTTGAAAAACAAACGCTGAAATTTTTTTGTAGTACTCCTTCATTGCTTCCCCTGCCACCTTGATGTCTGTAATCTGCTCGAAAGCCACAGCGAAATCATCATTCACTCTATCTACTGCATTCATAACGACATCTTCTATTTCCATGGGAACTTGATCAATTCGTTCATTAAACACCTGACATATTTCAGGATCGGCCGGGCGCCATGCGAAAGCAACAACGGCTTGACTCACATTCCAACGGACTTGCCAAGAAGCTTCTTCATAACTCATCTTTGGATCGACTGCTGCAACTTCCTGATCAATAATTGGACAAATATGCACAGCCATATCCTGGAAGGTCCTTACAATTTCTTGCACACCTTCAAGTTCACGAACTATTGAGCTCAAAATTTCTTGTTGATCTGCAACTACTGAACCTGCAATAACACCACACAAAAACAAAATAAATAAACGCTTGGACATTCTATCCCCCCACAAAAAAATACCACTTTGGTCAGTGCTCCCTAAAGCACTGCACCATTTCATTCCTACGCTTCACTTACTTTTTTTATTTATTATCAATCATCGATACGTCAAGTGTTCGATAATGTTGTTTTAATACTTTAAGCATAAGCTTTGGAACTGTTTTATAGAATCGAGCAAAGTCATCTTTTGCTTGAACTTCATTACGCGCATTTTGCATGACAAAAGATCTAAAATATTCAGTAAATCTCTTATTCAATGCAAGGATAAGGTCTTGCTGAGCCTTAGGATTAAGAAGCCTAAAACTTGGATGGTAAAAAACTTGCTTTGCTAAATCCTCACTCCAAATCTTTGTCGTTGCATTTCCAAGGTCACGCCATAAATAGCCATAACTTCTCTTTTTAACTAACGGTAATGCTTCTTCAAAAAGGCGTTGTGCTAATAGTTCTAGTTCAGCAACATGCTTGATAATTGCCTCAGCATGTCGAGTATCAAGTTTTGGATCTTGAACTGCACATTCTTCAGATTTTTTTTCAACAACTTGGGGCTGTAAAGCAACCTCAAGCTCATCAAGAGCACCAATAAGGCCATCAAGCTCTTGAATTTCAAATTGATTTTTAAGGGGCTCTGAGTGAATCGATGGTGCGGCTTTTTTAATACATGTTCCATTCAGAGGAATCATGCGATCAAGTGCTTCTTTATTGAACAAGTCATCGTCTGAATAGCGGTTATTGACCACATCTTGCGCATACAATCCAGCACAAATAAAAAGACTGCCTGTTACAAGCAATACACCGTTTCTTTTCATTACAAATCTCCTTGAAACCAACTCTATCGCTTTAACCTTTTACTCTCACCATTCATTATTGATTGTATAGAAATTAAGGAGTGAATCAAGCGCCTCATACAGGTACGGTAAAATGAAATTAATACATCAATGTAAAAAATTGAATAATCTATTTGAAAATAAACTATTTAAGTTTTTATAGGTTTGAGGACTTATGTGCCAGGAAAATCTATTGTTCATACTCTTAAAATGCTTTAAGCTAAACGTGTTGTACTAAAATGATATTTTTTCATGAGCAAGAATTCCCTCTATGAACACACTTAATCGCATACTTTCTTATACCAAACGCTATTGGCAGCAGCTGGGCATCTCATTGCTTACCGCTTCGCTTTTTGGCATAGCTTCAGCAGTTCCGGTTTGGCTGCTCAAGCAAACGATTGATGAAATTTTTATTAAACAATTTAGCCACCTCATTATTCCTTTTATCGGGGGATTTATTATAATCTTTGCGCTTAAAGCACTTTTTATGTACCTCACCGGGTACTATATGAACTGGGTTGGAACCAGAGTTATTAATGATGTCCGTTATGATTTATTTTCCAAAATTGTTCACTTTCCCTTAGTCTTTTTTCAACATAACAGCACCGGCCAACTCATGGCCCACTTTCTTAATGATATTCAGATGATTCAAAATGGTGCCTCGCTTGCTATTAAAGACGGCATTCGAAGCTTTTTTGAAGCATCATTTTTACTCTGTCTTGCATTTACACAAAACTGGCAACTTGCCTTGCTCATGCTCATTGTTGGTCCGATTATTGGATTTGTTATTAAAAAAATGGGCTCAGCACGCAAACGAGCCGCTACAACTATTCAGCGACAAATGGGAAGCATCAGCTCAATGCTCCAAGAAGCAATTATTGGAATTCGGGAAATTAAGGCTTTTAATGCTGAGCAAATAGAAACAAACCGATTCAAAACACATCTAGAACGATGCTTTCAGTCAATTATGAACGATGTACACATTGATGCAATGGCCCCAGCTCTTATCGAAATTATTGCCGTAACGGGTGGAAGCTTTGTTTTTTTTGTTGCTGTACAACAGGTGCTTTCCGGAGTTCTAACCGCAGGACAACTCACTGCTATTGTTGCTGCTGTTCTTCTGTCCTACCAACCACTCAAAAAAATTGTATCGGTCTACTCTGAAGTCCAGTATAGCATTGCGGCTGCTGAACGCATTTTTTCGATTATGGACACAGCATATCCATCAACCTACAATCGAGAAGAAGAGCTTCCTGCATTTTCTCATACAATCAAACTCGATGCTCTCTCTTTTGGTTATGATAAAACACAAATTTTAGATAATGTTTCGCTCCGTATTAACCGAGGCGAAAGTATTGGAATTATCGGTCCTTCAGGCTCCGGGAAGAGTACCTTTTGTGATCTACTCCTTGGCTTTGTCACACCTACCTCAGGAAAAATTACCATTGATGGTCATGACATTACTAAAGTTTCGCTTGCAAGCTTACGTAGCCGGATTGGCTATGTAGGCCAAAGAACTTTCCTCTTCAACGATACGGTTTTGAATAATATTTTGTACGCAAAACCGAATGCAACCTTTGAACAAGTTGTTACCGCGTGCAAAGCTGCACACGCTGATGAATTTATTCAAAAGCTTCCTGATGGATATAAAACGGAAGTTGGCGAAAATGGCACCCTGCTTTCTGGTGGACAGAAGCAACGTTTGACTATTGCTCGAGCCTTACTCAAAGACCCTGAAATTTTAATTTTTGACGAAGCAACTTCTGCACTTGATCAAGAATCTGAACTTATGATTAGACAGGCCATTGAAGATCTTCGCAATAAAAAAACATTAATTATTGTTTCTCATAGACCTCAAATGCTTGAAAATGCTGATCGCATTTTTGTTCTTCATAACCAAGCAGTTACAGAACCAGCAAGAAATTCTGTGCATGAGTTCCTCAAAGAACCATTTAATACACTTGGTTAAATACTTTGTACATTTAATATACATATTAAATGTTATGGCCAGCAGTTGCTGGCCATTTTTTATTATCGTATTTTTTTTATAAGCGATTATTCACTTTGTTTACTAAACCCACAGGCCTTGTCAGGACATGAGAAGGTTGTATTTCCATCCTTATCTTTAACAATCAACAAATAGGGTGATTTGCATTTTGGACACGCTTCGTCTTGAACAGCTCCAAAGATTGAAAAATTACAGGTTGGGTAGCCAGCACATCCCCAAAAAGTTCCACCTTTCCAGCGACGCTTAAGTAACTTATTTCCACATTTTGGACACGGCATTTTAAGCGACTCTTGGTGAATATACTTACAATCTGGGTAACCAGGGCATGATAAGAAGGGACCAAATCGGCCAATTTTTTTAACCAATTGTCGACTACAGTTTGGACACTTGATATCAACACTTTGGGATTGTTCTGATTCGTCTGAAAGCACAATTTTTCCGTCTTCATTTCGAGTAAAACTTGAAGTAAATTTACATTCGGGAAACTTTGAACAACCTAAAAACTCGCCATTTCGACTAAAGCGAACAACAAGAGGACTCTTGCAATCAGGACATTCCATATCAACTTGGACTGCTTTTCGCGAAACCTCTTTACCACCAAAGACTTCAAGGTCTTTAGAAAATTTCTCATAAAAAGTGTTCAAAACATCATCACGATCCGCTTCTCCCTGAGCTATTTTATCAAGGTCTTCTTCCATTTTTGCAGTGAAAGTAACGTTAATAATATCAGGTAAGTTTTTTATAAGCATCTCATTAACGGCTTTTCCAAGCTCGGTTGGAATAAAGCGCTTAGTTTCTTTATCAACATATCCGCGCTTGAGAATGGTTGAGATAGTTGCTACAAAGGTACTTGGTCGACCAATCCCCTGCTTTTCAAGCTCTTTAACTAAGGTTGCTTCAGTATAGCGTGGAGGTGGTTGCGTGAAATGTTGCTTGGGATCAAGCTTGGCACATTTAACAGCAAGCCCTTCTTTAATATCTTTAGGAATTTTTACAGCGCCTTCACTCTCATCATCTTCAACTAAATAGACTTTTAAAAAGCCGTCAAAGATCAAAGTTGATCCGGTTGCACGAAACGTATAGGGTGCCGATTCAACAAGCACTTGGCGTTGAAAATATTCAGCTGGAGTCATTTGAGATGCAACAAAGCGCTTCCAAATAAGCTCATAAAGCTTTGCTTCATCCTTGCCCAAATACTTCTTCAAGAAGTCAGGCGTCATACGCACGTCAATAGGACGAATCGCTTCGTGAGCGTCTTGCGCACCCTTTTTACCATAGTTGTTAGCAGACTTGGGAAGATATTCATCCCCAAATTCTTTTTTAATATACCCGCGCACAGCTGTCATTGCCGTATCTGAAATACGTAACGAATCGGTACGCATGTAGGTAATCAATGCTTCTGGGCTATTTTTATCCGCTAGCGGCACACCTTCGTACAAATGCTGTGCAACCTTCATGGTTTTATCAACTGAAAAACCAAGCTTGTTGTATGCATCCTGTTGTAAGGTACTCGTCATAAAAGGAGGAGTTGGATTTTTTGCCCGTTTTTTATCGGTTATTTTGCTGACCACATAAGCGAGGCTTTTTGTCAGCTTTTCAAGCAACTTATCTGCCGCTTCTTTATTTTTTAAGTCGACAGCCTTACCGCTTATTTTAGATAACTCGGCAAGAAACTCACCCTCAGGTGTCTTGAAAAGAGCATGTACAGACCATGACTCTTCAGGCTTAAATGCATTAATTTCAGCATCGCGCTTACAAACCAGAAGCAAAGCAACTGATTGTACCCGACCTGCTGAAAGACCTTTGGCAATTTTTTTCCACAAGATAGGTGATACTTCATAGCCCACCCAGCGGTCTAAAATACGACGCGCTTGCTGAGCATTAACCATATCAACGTTAACATCACCCTTATTCGAAATCGCCTGCATAATTGCATCTTTGGTAATTTCGTTAAAGGTTATACGATGAATACGCTCAGGGTCGGCAAAGACTTTTTCAATTTCTTGACCGATATGCCAAGAAATGATTTCTCCCTCACGGTCAGGGTCAGAAGCCAAAAAGATTTCACTGCTTTCCTGCGCCTGTTTACAAATATCCTTAATAATATCTTTTTTATCTTTGATTACGACATAATCAATGGTAATTTTCTTAGTTTTTTCGTCTCGAGTAATCCCAAGCTTACGTTCAGGCAAATCAATAATATGCCCAACGGTGGACATAATCTTAAAATCTTTGCCCAGAAACTTGGAAATTGTTTTTATTTTTGCAGGAGACTCTACAATAATAAGCTTGCGTCCGTCTTCTTTCATGCTCTTCTTTTTTCGTGCCATAACCCCGCCCATCCCCAGTTAATAATTAAAAACACGTAACAGCACTCTTTTTTTAAAGCGCTGCAAGCCTTTCTTTTACCAGGTGTCACTCTTTTCGTCAAAAAAAATTTTTTTCTGCAATACTATCATTAGCTTAATGAGAGCCTTTATTCATTGTCAATATGTAAATAATATTCAAGTCTTTCAAGGAGACAGAGATAAGCTTTCCATTTTTTCTAATTTTTTTTACACTCCAGGCTAGAACAGTCAAAAATATAGTTATTAAATGATGTAAAATTTTAAGGAGTTCGATCAATGGAATCATCAACCCTCATATCCCTGTGGCAAGAATCACTGGGGCTCTTGCACTGGAGCACATCAAAGCTTCTATTTTTGGCTTCACTCAATACTTTTATTCGAGCAATAGGACTTATCATAAAGTATTTCTGGTGGCTTATTGTTGCAATTATTGCATTTAATATAGGGGCGCTTTATAAAAACACCGGTATATTTCACGAAATTTGCCTATACTCATCAATCGTATTATTGAATATGTACCTTTTTTATTTTTTACTTGCAGTTCGACCTTCTGTAGAACGTAAAGATTTTTGCTATTTTTTTAGATATTTCCCTGCACTCATTATTTTTATACTTTCAGCATTTCCCTATATTTTCAGCTTTGGAAATAATTTCGTTCTTTCTTTATTAAGCTCTTTACTTGGTCACTTTTTATTCATTTTTATGAACTACAGCACCTTTTTCTTTCTTGATTCAGACCTTTCACTCAGCTCTTTAATACCGAGCATTAAACGAGGCTTTGCCCTTGTCTGGTCTTTTTTTCCTGGCATTATGCTTTTTAATCTGATTATTTTCACAATTTCGATTATCTTTTCATTTATTATTGGCTTACTGGGAACGCTCCTGGTTTACTCTTTAAATCTACAGGTAGGCATACTTGGGCTTATCGCGGCACTCATTACCTCAGGCCTCCATGCGGCACTCACCTCTGTGCTTTATACTAAAATTAAACACAGCCATTTCTCACTCTTTTTTGAATAAGGAATTTAATGCGTATCTTGCTTCATCATTGGATTAAATCATTATATTTTTTTACGCCAGGTTCGCTTAAAACCATGCTCCTTCGTTCAGCTTGGGTTTATGGGGCTGCAATGTCACTCATGATAATCAACTTTTACTGGCTACTCCTGGCAGAAGGCATTCTGTTTGCAACAGTTGTTGGTACTTTTACAAGACTTGCCCCTTCAGCAGACAAAACAGTTACCCTTCCTGCAGGGCTTATTATCATTTCGTTTATTTTGAGTGTTATTGGCCTTGTTGCCAATAGCGCACTTCTACTTTTCATTCGCAAAGAAGAGCCTTTTTCACCCGCCATTTCATATTTTAAATATTACTTTTTTCGCTATCTTCAATTTTCAATGTTTATTTTTGGATTAACGTTACTAGGACTCTGCATTTTACTCAGTATGGGCATAACAAAACTCCCTTCATTTCCAGCACCCATCACACTCACCGTGAGAGTCCTTGAATTATTAACCGCCTTCTACTGGCTCGATTCACACTTTACACTCAAAGATGTTTTTATTTCTGTTGAAAAATCAATCAACCTCCTTGTTTATAACCTTCCTGTTTTTGTTGCATTATTATCAGCCTTGTGGGCTCTTGAGTTTGGAATTGGATTAATTGTTTTTGGATCAAATCCTGATAGCGGCCTTTCATCAATAACACTTTCACAACGCATTGAAATTACAAACCTTGCCAAAACAGGAATGTCTACAGTCGCTATGGTCACCTTTAAATATTTACGTTTTATTTTTGAATATCTATGGATTAGTGTTATTTTTTGCGTATATCGCCAGCGACGTGATGTAAAATACAGTACCAGTTTTTTTGAACAAGAAGCTAACCAGGAATAATAAGATGCTGAATAAAAAAAGCTTTATCTTTCTGCTTAATGTTTTAAGAAGCTTGTTCATGTATGCCACTTGGATAATTTTTCAACCTTTATTCACGCTCCTTGCTTACCCATTCACTTTTTTACCTAAAAAAATGCGTTATGATAACCGACTCTATTTTTTCATAACCAAGTACATGGCAACAATGGTTATTCGCCCAAGCTTTTTAACCATTACTATTCACGGACAAGAAAATTTACCAGCCTATCCAGAACAGCCATCAGTTTTTATTGCTAACCACACATCAGCTTTTGATATCCCCTTATTTGATATGCTTCTTGGCTGTTACCCACACGTATGGATGAGTAAAGAACTTTATGGAAAAATTCCATTTTTCGGTCGTTTAGTTCGCATTATGCATGTTGTGGTACAGCGAAATAATCCTCGCAAAGCACTTCAAGCGCTCATTCAGGCGATTGAACGGGTACAAGGACACGCTCGTCATCTGCTTATTTTTCCTGAAGGAACGCGTCATGCCGATGGCAAGCTTCATGAATTTCATCAAGGGTTTGCAATTGCGGCAGAACGATTACAGCGCCCTGTTGTCCCGATTGCAGTCAGTGGATTTCACAAAGCATTCCCGAAGGGAAGTCTGATTTGTCAAAGTGTTGGTAACCCTATCACTATTCGGATTGGTAAACCATTTACAATAAATCCTGGTGAGTCTCGTCAAGAATTTACCCAGCGCGTTCATGCATGGTATCAACAAGTACTTAGACTTCAGTAAAAATCAACTCTTGACTCAGGTGATTTTTAAGACGCTCTTGATAATTCGAACATGTCGGAGTAAATTTTAGAACAGAGGCCCACTCATATCCCTCGATACACTCATCGTGCTCAAGCTTCGACGAGCACTCCCGCCGTCGCATAAAGCTATGGCGAGGCAGGCAGGACGAGCGGGTTTTCTGATTTTACAAGTTTTATTAACTGTGATCTCTTTGTTGAGTTGATGGGAAAACCATGTTATTGCGTTGTGCTTATTTTGAACTTTTGTACGGGCTTATTCCAGCGTTTATGCTGATTGTACTTTATCGCTGGTTCTTATACCGTTCACCAATCTATCGCTACCCTTTAACAGGTAAAATTATACACGAAAAGCTTTCTACAATTGCTTATCACAAGCATATTTTATTTGCATTGAGAGCAGCAGCCTTACTTGGACTCATTTTTTTAACAACAAGGCCCCAGTGGGTTGATGAACGCTCAAAAGTAAATGTTGAAGGCATCGATATAGTGCTTGCTGTTGACGTTTCTGAAAGTATGGGATTCTTTGATGACCTTCGCGACCGACGCCCTCGGATTGAAGTTGCAAAACAAGAGGCAATTCGGTTTATTGAAAAAAGAAGCAATGACCCGATCGGCGTTGTTATTTTTGGTAGAGAAGCGGTCTCTTGCTGCCCATTAACACTTGATAAAAGTATTTTAAAAGAAATTGTTGGTGGGCTAAAATTACGCATGATTGACTCTTCCGGAACCTGGCTTGGTACTGGACTTGCAACAGCAGTGAATCGACTTAAAAACTCTAAATCTCAAAGTAAAATAATAATTTTACTCACCGACGGAGCTCCAACACCTCCTGAAAAAATTGATGTTCAAACCGCTATGGAACTTGCAAAACAGTTTGGCATAAAAGTCTACACTATTGGAATTGGCAATGAGCAAGGCGGATTTTTTGTACACCCAATGCTTGGTGGTGCATTACAACAAATGTATTCTCCTATCAATGCAGAGCTGCTTAAAAGTATTGCAGCAGCAACTGGTGGTAAATTTTTCCGAGCACAAAACGCACAAGAAATGCACGATGTGTACAGCACTATTGACCGGCTTGAAAAAACTGAATATGAAACAAATCTTTTCCATCACTATTATGAGGCCTTTATTACCTTTATTTGGTTTGTTTTAGCGCTCATTGGAATTGAGTTAATACTTAAACTTTGGTTGTGGCGAGGAGTTTGGTAAATGAGTGATTTATTTGGAATACATTTTAGTGGTAGCGGACGACTTATTTTTTTACCACTATTCTTGCTGCTCATAGGTCTTACAATCAGAAACTATCGTCGCATCAGTAAGACGTTTACGCAACTTACTCATCGCACATTGCATTCGATTATTTTTCCTCATTTTTCGCGCACAAAACAATTACTTAAGGCATGCTGTTTAAGTCTTTCTCTTATTTTCCTCTTTATTGCACTCATGCAACCTCAATGGGGCAAGAAGGAACAAATAATTGTGCAAGAAGGCCGTGACTTAATGGTACTTCTTGACGTATCACGCAGTATGCTTGCTCAAGATATGAGGCCAAATCGACTTGAATTTTCAAAACTTAAAATAAGAAGTTTACTTGATAAACTCACCGTTGAGCGCCTGGGACTTATTCTCTTTTCAGGGTCTGCATTTGTTCAATGCCCTTTAACCGCAGATCGAGCCGCTTTTTTAATGTTTCTAGAAAATGTTGATGCAGAAGCTATATCATCAGGAACAACCTCTATCGGCTCAGCATTAAATAGGGCTGTTGATGTTTTTGCAAACGCTCCCGAACGTAAAAATAAATTAATATTATTGATAACAGACGGTGAAGACTTTTCACTCAATATCAATGAAGCAAAACAACGAGCAATTCAAGATCAGGTAACACTTTTCGCACTTGGTGTTGGAACAAAACAAGGAGCTCCAATTCCAATTGTAGACTCAATGGGCAAGCAAGTTGGACATGAAATGGATGGACAGGGAAATGTTCAACTTTCTGCACTCAACGAGACAATGCTCAAAGATATTTGTAAAACACTCCAGGGAAACTACTTTAAAGCAGAATATCAAGATGACGATCTTGACTCACTGGTTGGATTAATTAAAAAATTTGAAAAAGAGCAATTCACTGATAAAAAATTATCATTATATGAGGACCATTACCCTTGGTTTCTTGGTATTGCGACAGCACTTTTAGCGCTCGAATGGATCTTGTAAGGAAAAGAGCTTATGAAAATAAACAATAAATTTCTTCAAATTCTTGGATTCATTGGAATAAGTCTTGTTATCAGCAACAAATCTGTTCAAGCGTTCAGCTGGAGTAGCTTTTTTACAAGCGATAAACCAAAGCAACCGGTAAACCCCATTAAAAAACTTGAAGATCAACTTGTACACGATCCTAAAAATCCTTATATCAACTACAGCCTTGGCGTTGCTTTGTATAAAAACAAGCAATTTGATGAAGCAAAAAATAATTTTGAACGTGCAGTTTTGTATGCAACAAACCTTGGCTTTAAAGAACAAGCGCATTTTAATTTAGCAACATGTTTGTACAAAAATGCGCTCAGTATTATGCCTGAAAATTGGGAATCACCTGAGCAAGAGGTTGATGTCAAAATTCTTGACCAAGCAGCAAGCCTTGTAAGCAACGCAATCAAAGAATACAATTCTACGCTTGAGATTAATGAAAAAAATGAAAAAGCGATAACGAATAAAAAAGAAGCTGAAAAATTATTGCGTAAAATTTTGAAAAAAAAGAAACAACAAGAACAAGAAAACTCTGAGAATAATCCAGACGATAATAACCAAGATAAAGATCAGAATAACAAAGACAATAAAGATCAAGACAAGCAAAACAAAGATAGCGACAAAAAAGATAAAAACGGTGATAAAAAAGATCAAAAATCAGGCAAAGACCAGAGTGAGAAAGAAGATTCACAAGACCAAAACAGTGAGTCTAACGATAAAAAAGACGGCACAAAAGATGATCAAAAAAAGTCATCTGAAAATAAAAAAGATAAAGAAGAGAAAAATAAAAATAACAACAATGACACCCAAGACCAAAATAAGTCATCCGAAAAAGACGACAAACAACAAGGTGAACAAGACAGCAAGGAACGTAAACCAGAGCAAGGTCGAGAAAAAGATTCTTCTCAAAACCACAATCAACCCGAGCAAAACGGGGAAGATGATCCAGGAAAAAACGATCAAGAAGAAAACGATAAAAATAATGTTAACCATGATGAACAACCTAAAAATAATCAAAAGGATAAACAACAAACACCATCTCAAGGTACTCAGCCCGAAGATGAAAAACAAGAAACCGATACCGAGTACGAAGAAGTTGCTGGATCAGCGGCTCAAGAAGACGGAACCGAAAAAAGAGTATTCCGAGCTATCCTTGATAACCTGGACACCGACGAATCAAAATTACAAAAGCATATGATCATGCAAAAAACCAAAGGACAAAAACCTCCTGTTGGGAATATGCAAAAGCCATGGTAAGCTGAACGAAAAATGGTTTTGCAAGGGGAAACTCCATGAGTCACACAATCATTAAAAAAATTATGCTTATTTTCCTTCTCTTAATTGGAGGAGTAAGTAACACTATTATCGCTCAAAGTATTTCGCTTGATGTAAAGAATATTGAACAGATTAAAAAATCCGCAACCGGCAATATTGAACCAACGGCGTTTGTTGGTGAATCGTTTATCCTACAGGCAATCGTACGTGATATTGGTCAACAAGCTCAAGATCTTTCAATTGCTGGCATCAACAGCTTTAGCGTTGCAAGTACTATGCGCTCATCAAATATTACGCTCATCAATGGGCAACAATCAATTGAGCACACTTATAAGTATACGCTTATTCCGCACAACGAAGGAATTTTTACTCTTGGCCCTGCAACTATAAAAAATAAACGCGGACAAGATTTTTCTTCTGACACACTATCAATTCAAGTAATTAAACGCCCAGCCGGATATCAATCACCAAATCGCAAAGGAAATCAAGATCAATCTATTGAACTTTTTTGCGAATTAAAACCGAGTAAAAAGCGTGTTGTTGTTGGTGAACCAGTTGAAGTAATCGCCTCAATTTACACTCGTGGACCTATCTTAAAAACCGAACTTGCATCTCCAACATTTACTAATTTTTTACACAAAGAAGTTATGCAAGCAAAAACGCGTCAAGAAACTCGCGATAATAAAGTTTACGACGTCATCGAAAAAAAAATTGTCCTTACCCCCTTACAAGCGGGTGAAATGAAAATTGATCCATTAATGGTACAGTGCGTAGTGCGAGCACAACGGCACAAAGCGCGTGACTTTTTTGATCATACTTTTTTTGATGATTTCTTTCCTGCTCGCGCTGAGCAGCGCACAGCAATGTCAAATGACATAACTATATCAGTTGATCCGCTTCCTGCTCACAAAGGAAAAGTAAATGGCGTTGGAGAGTTTACGACCCTTAATGCAACGCTCAATAAAACCGAAGCTCAAGCAAATGAGGCGTTGCTCTTTCAGCTCATTGTTGAAGGTAAAGGGAACTTTGACCAAGTGACCGCACCAACTTTAAACTTACCACGAGGGTTTAAGCATTACGAATCAAAAAATTCAGTACAAGAAGATTGGTCGCAAGATTTTATTCTAGGCAAGAAAACATTTGAATACGTTATTCAAATTCCAACTGCAGGGAACTGGGAAATTCCAGCCCAAACATTCACTTTTTTTGACACCGCATCTGGTAGCTATAGAAATCTTCAGAGCAAGCCATTGGCAATATCAGTCATGCCTTTGACACAAACAAAACCACACAAGGCAAAAATAAAAGAATTGATTGATCAAGATGATCAAGAAAAAGAAATTACCGCAGAAAAGAAGAATAGACCTCTTGAAAAAGAGATTCACTTTATTCAAGAAGATGGAGGAATTAATAAAAAGGCAGCTCCATCTTTACCGTGGTGGCTCTTTATCATCCTTCTCTTTCTTCCAACTATCCTGCTCAGTAAATCAATGCTTCCATTTTTACGAAAATGGTATTATCGTATTTTTCGTGTTTCTGCAAAAAAACAGCTTGATGAGTTTGATCAACGAATTGATATCATGATCAAAAAAGATTCAGTACAAGGGTTATATCAACTCCTGCTTTCATTTTTGGCAACAAAATTTGATGTGCCGGCAAGTTTTATAACACACGACTGGGTAATGCAAAAATTAGAAGACGATGAAATTCCTGGAGAAAAAATTCAAGAATTTATGGATTACTTAAATGAATGCGCAGGCTTACATTTTGTTACACAGACAAAAAATCTTGCAGAGTTACGCAGTCTACTCAAACGAGGAAAATATTGGATTATTTTCTTAGGAAAATAAAGGACACATGAGCATGATAAAGTTCAATCGAGTACTTGCCTTTCTCTTATGCCTTACAGCAAGCGGCTTATCCGTTAAAGCTGAACATCAAAACCCTCAGGAAGTTTTTTTGTATGGAAACGAGCTGTATAAAAAAGGTGATTATACTGAAGCTTTAAAGCAATATGAGCAAATCTTACACAAAACACCTCAACTTTTTTATAATATGGGAAACTGTGCATACAAGCTTAAAAAGTTTGGTTATGCTCTTTTGTACTGGCGCAAAGCTGAGTATAACTGGGGAATCTCTGGCAGAGATGAACTTATTAAAAATATTGCTCTTGTTAAAAAAGAACTTGTACCAGATGCTTCAGGTAAAAAAATATCTGGCATAAAAAAGGCCTCTGAATGTCTTTCAAATGAAGCTCTTTCATTGATCAAAGCTATTCCGTTGCTCTGGTTACAGCTTGCAGTTCTTTTGATGTGGCTCTTCTTATTTTTGTATCTGCACTACCTTCACCGGAAAGGACGAGCTTTTGTTATTGCTTGCCTATTCTCTTTTCTGGCACTAGCTGCGAGCATGTTGACCCTAAAGTATGGTATTAACTTCCGTCAATACGGCGTTGTGGTAGCAAAACAGGGGACGCTTCGAGCCGGACCTGGTGATACCTATAAAACCTTGGGAGAAGTTTCACAAGCTGACGAGGTACGAATTTTCAAGAAAACTGATGATTTTTACAAAATCACAACTCGTGGAACCATTGGCTGGATCTCCCAAAAAGAGCTTGAAGTTATCTAATTCCTAACCCAATTGCTTTTTTTGCAACATCTTCCATACTTTTTATAAGCTGGAGTCGTAACCTATTTCTGTCTCACTTATTCTTGTTATTGAAGGTTCATATGCACGCAAAATATAATGCTGTACTACCCCTCATTATGGTCACTTTTCTTGGTTCGCTAGTAAGTGGCTGCGGTAAGCACGAAGGTTCTGCTGGCGCGGTTGGCGCTGGAGCAGGAGCGCTTATTGGTAACGCTGTTGCTGGTAGAAACGATAAAGGCACCGGCACGCTTGTTGGCGCACTCATCGGGAACGTGTTTGGTCGAGAGGTTGGACGAGCTGCTGATAAAGAAGAAGAACAAGAGCAACGTGCACGCAATGCACAACGTGCAAAAAGAATGTTCGCTGAGCTTCAAGCAGAAAATCAAAACCTGCGTGAAAACCTTAAGAAATGGTGTTTTTCATGCCAGAAAAAAATCAATATTCTCGGTGCACAATCCTGTCCAAGCTGTGGCGATGACCTGGGCCGAGAAAAATTTTGCCGCTCCTGTGCAACCTCGTTTACACCTGATTCGTCATATCGCTACTGCCCATACTGTCGAGGCAAAGTGCTGTTAAGCTCTCGATAACTCAAAATTTTCATTCGATTTTTTACTTGTTAGACCCTCTTTTTAGAGGGTCTTTTTTTGATTAATAAAAATAATACTTTTATATAATACCTTACTATCTAATAAATTTTATTAAAACTATTTATTTCAATGTGAAAATTAAATTAAAATCAAGATAACCAGAGAACGGGGAATATCTCTGATTATCTTGCTAAAAAAGGGGAATTTATGGATACGAGTAATATTCTAAAATTTTTAATCATTAGTTTTGTACTAGGCTGCGCTGCTTTGATGTCATCATGCACTAAACAAGAAAAGACTGCAGCTGGTGCTCTTATTGGCGCTGGAACCGGCATAGCAATTGGCGCTGCAACAGGTGGCACCGGTGGCGCTGTTGCTGGCGGCATTATTGGTGGTGTTGGTGGTGGGCTTATTGGCAACAGCATGCGGGATGATCGTGACTATCGCGACTAAGCAAAAATAACCCTAAAAACAAGTTGTGCGTTCGTTGCTAAAATCCGCTCTTTCACTTCAGGATGGCCTTCACGGCGACCCGAAAAATGAGAAGCGGTCAACGAACGCGCTTTTTCTTTTGCGGTTGCAAACTTTTAGCACCCTTTTATACTAAAGAACAGCTGTTTTTAACAGAACAAACTAAGATAGAAATTAGATTTCATAACCATTTTTAAGAAAAGTCACATGGCAACTAATACAGAAAATATTTTGAAAATTAATGATCTTCACGTTACCGTCGAAGACAAGCACGTTTTAAATGGCATCTCTTTGACTGTTAATCCTGGTCAAGTTCATGCAATCATGGGACCCAATGGTTCAGGCAAGAGCTCTCTTGCATACACCACCATGGGCCACCCTCGCTATGAAATTACAGGCGGACAGATAACTTTTAATAACGAGCTTCTCAATGAGCTGTCGCCCGATAAACGTGCAAAATTGGGCTTATTTTTGGCTATGCAACACCCTCATGAAATTGATGGCATTCCTTACAAAGACTTTTTACGCCAAGCATACAACGCTTTGTACGATGGAACGGATAAGCAATTACGCATCAAAGAGTTCAACCTTATGCTTTTGGAGCAGTTAACATTACTGAAAATGGACCCCGAGTTTGCCAACCGCTCTGTGAATGTAGGCTTTTCTGGTGGTGAAAAAAAGCGTGCTGAAATTTTGCAGCTTGCTGTTTTAAAACCAAAAATCGCAATTCTTGACGAAATTGACTCCGGCCTTGATATCGATGCGCTTAAAATTGTTTGCCATGGTATCAATGAAATTAAAAGGCAAAATCCATCAATGTCTCTTGTTTTAATTACCCACTACCCACGCATCCTTGAATACTTGCACCCAGACGCTGTTCATGTCCTTCAAAAAGGAAAAATTGTTCGCTCTGGCGGATCTGAACTTGCAAAAGAACTAGAACAAGCTGGATACGCTGAGTAAAGTTTATTTTTCAACTGACTTATCAAGTTTGATAAGTCAGTTGAAAATTCCCGACATAGCAAAAAGCTTGTAAGAACAGGCAAATTAACATAAACCCAAGAACGATGATTGGCGCCTTGCCCAGCGAATGCGAATTGATTAAAAATGATTAAGTCAGCCAATCGATCGTTGAACAATCCACCTGTGTCGAGATGAAGCTTTTTCAAAATTGTTTTTCGATCTGCGCTTGTTTGCTGATCCAATTGCGATGCCAAGAGGAGCTCCTCTTGGGTCAACAAGCATACTTTTCTTTCACCCAAGCTTTCTTCTATCCGTTGGATTTTTTCCTGTTTTTTCTCCTCCAAGCGGAGCTTTTACAATTGATTTTAGTTCTTCCCAAAATGAATCTGGTATATCATGGCTCATAAGCCTTTCTCCTCTTTTTTACACGAGGTATTATACCTCATGGAGAAAAGCTTATCTTTAATCAATTAATTTTCGTATAGGTTCTAAGACAATATGCGTAAAAATATCTTTGTCAGGAATAAAAGATGTGTTATTATGGTTATGTAAAAGATTATCATAATCAATTTTTGATGATAAAAAAGCTACAACCTCAGTTTTATGAGGCTTTTTGCTTGACAAAGCCGATGTATTGATATAAATTTTCTTCATATTAAATGCAACTAAGTCAAGAGAGCCGCTAGCTCAGTCGGTAGAGCAACAGCCTTTTAAGCTGTGGGTCGTAGGTTCGAATCCTACGCGGCTCACCATTCTCTTGAAATTGAAATTACGCGTCCCCATCGTCTAGTCGGCCTAGGACACCAGATTTTCATTCTGGTAACAGGGGTTCGAATCCCCTTGGGGACGCCATACTTTGCTGCTGCGCAGCTCATAGAATAAAAAAATAACAAAGCGGTCACGATATAAAAATTCGTGACCGCTTTGTTATTTGTAGCTCTTTTTTAATATCGGGATTTGTTAAATGATTGTGTTATATAATTTATTACTGTATTTAATAAGCGCATTAGTAGGAAACATACTTGGATATTTTGTTATAACAAGAGTTATGAAGAGAGTGTTTAGACGTTCTGATTTTTATAGAGCTAATCTTAATATGCTGTTTTATCTTATTCTGGCGCCGTCTTTTACCGATCCAATTTTATTTTCAAAATATCTCTACTTTATTATTTTTATCGCTTTTGCGAATACAGTAATGGGCTTATTTTTTTGATTGATTCAGTAATTATATGTGCACATTGCATTTCCTATCCGATTTTATTATCATTTTAAGAATTTAATTCTTTAAAAGGTAGTAAAAGTGAATTTTATAAAAGTAATAATTTTTCTTGTGGGTTTTTTATCAGTTTTTCATGTTAACGCTTTGGGTATTCAAGAAAAGAAGTTATTTGAAAATGTAAAATCTGGAATTCTCAGAAATGTGCGACAAGCTCTTGATAGAGGTGCTGATTTTAATGCGATTGATGAGTGTGGTTGGACGGCTCTCCATTATGCCGCATACTTTGGTCATCTCAATGTCGTGATTGAATTACTTGATATGAAGTGCAATAGCCGAATAAAAACGCCTCAAGGTAAGACTGCATATGATCTTGCAAAAGAGCAGCAGCATACAAGTATTATGATTGAATTATTTGCTCGCTCTGCAGTTGATTCTATTTGTCCCTTCTAAGCAAATTATAATGAGTCCTTTTATTTTTAGAAATATGAATAAAAGGCTTGTTTCGTGAGGTTGAATTTTTAGAGAAAACAGATATATAATGTTTTAATATTATTTTATCCGAATCAGAAGGGTAGCTTGTGAATCTTAAAAATCGATTAATAATCAAAATTGCTCAATTTACCAGAAAGAGGAACCTTGAGCGTTTAGACCGGTTTTTGAGATTTATTTATAACCCTGATACCAGAAAAAAAGACTTCATTGAGAGAGTTATTTTTATTAATGATGACCTGCTTTTTAAAATAAATACGGCATCATTTTTAGAATGGAGCCTATTTTTTTATGGTGGGTATGAGTTTTTTATTTCAAAATTATTTGAGCGGTTTGTTTACGCCGGTGCAACCGTAGTTGATGTTGGTGCAAACATCGGCATTCATTCATTAAAGCTCGGGAAGCTGGTTGGCTCTTCAGGATCTGTCTATGCATTTGAGCCTCATCCAATGATTTTTCAAAAATTGGATGAAAATATAACCCTCAATCGGATGTTTTGCATAAAACCTATTCCGCTTGGGTTGGCGAGTAAGTCTGGAGAATTTTTTTTACATGGGTTTGATGAAAACTCATCAAATCAAGGGACATCTTTTCTGACTGAGTCAGATGAAGGTAATCAAGAAAATTTGAGTAATACTTACACGGTTAATGTTGAGACCCTTGATAATTTTATTGAATACAACAAGCTTGATCGCTTGGATCTTATAAAAATTGATGCCGAAGGTTTTGATTTAGATGTTTTAATGGGCTCGCTTAAGTCAATTGCACAATTTAAGCCGGTAATAATATTTGAATATTGCTTGAAATCTGATGCAAAAGATAAAATTGAATTATTTGACCAGGTTCAGCAGTCACTCCTTTCGCTGAGATATAATTTTTATGTTATAAAATATAATTATCTTGTTCAGTTTAATAAAAGTGAACTACAAGGAAATGTACGTATTTTATGTCTGCCCAGTACAATGAATTCCAAAGATTGAAAGATTCTGAATAGTATGGATAAGCAAATAAACGGTTTACTCTTGTGTGTTGTTGGGATTCTTATTGTTGCTTCATTGATTGGCATAACAATTCTCAAGTATCTCTGCGTCGGTTTTGGTTTCTATCTGATTGTGACTGGGCTTAAAATGATTGGTCGTCGCCCTTACTAAAACTTCCTTTTATTCTCAACCCTTCGTGAAAAATATTCAAAGATTGAATTTATTTATGCGCGTGTGCTAAGATTAAAACTGTTCATCCTAGCAAGGAACTGCTGATGGATGCGTGGTTTAAACAATTCATGAGAAGGGAGGATGGGAATGGATAATGGTAATGAACAAAAAAATAAGCCTATAGAGGGTGGTAATAAGGTAAATTGCTGCGACTTGCCCAATATGAACGTCATCAAAGGCTTGGTTGCAATTTTCTTGGGAACACTTTTTGTGCTCATAGCGCATAAAGTGATCATGCAAACGCTTCTTTTTGTTGGTGGCCTTGCACTTATTTACTATGGCCTCGTGACCCTGGATATTACTCAAATTAATGTTGCGCTTAAAATAGCTGTTGAGAAGATCAGAACCTTCTGTCGCGGCTTTATGAAATAAAAGTTTATAGCTTATTGTGATGATAAAACCCCCGAAGTTTTAAATTCTAAAACTTCGGGGGTTTATTTTTATTCTTCAGTTAAAAATACTGGCCCAGCAGGGATAATGGTAGGTTGATTTATATTTTCTAGATTTTCTTAGTCAACTAAATCAGCTTCCTGATTTCTGTTTAATACAAAATCGTATGCTTGATTGATTTCTTGCATGCGAGCAACTGCTTCAGGTGTATTGTTTCTATCAGGATGATAGCGAAGTGATAATACTCGAAACTGTCTTCGAATTTCATCGGGGGTTGCGGTTGGCTCAAGTTCAAGAGTCTGAAATACCCGGAGTGGTCTTACTGTTTGGTCAAAGCCCACTTGAAGTCGAGCACTTTCATTTGGCGTTATATTGAAATCGTAGTAATTGCGACTTATATTGCTATATTGGCAACGATGAAATGCTGCCATTGGATGGGCATTTTGAATAAATTGAACATCATTACAGCACGGGAATACTCGGACCGTGCTATTGCCAGGAATAACTGTATCCGTACCGGGAATCAAGAATCCAAAAACAATTCGGTCTACGGTTTCATCAGCGCGTGTAATAATGATAACAAAGCCATGCTCATTCGAAATTTCGGCATTTACATTTCTTGCTCGAGCTCGTGGTATTTGAATTAATCTGTTTGATGAAAAATCTTCAGCAACCATTGCTGCGTTGAGGAGCACAAAAAGAGCAGCGGATATTCTTTCATTTTTTGTTTTTGCATTGACGAGCATATTGATTGATCGTGCAAGCGATTGAGTTGCTTGAAGGCGTAAGCGGAATAGGCTATTATCAACATCAAGCTGAGCACCATCCACAGAAAGAGCGGTTGCAAGGGCAGTGCTACCTTCAATGGCCGGAAGAATGCCACAGGCAAGTGAAGCGCGTAACTTTTCGATGAGACTATAAATTTTTTGATATTCTTCATCATCATAAATCAAGTCATCATTGTGCTTTTGGCTCCCATCAAGAGGAGTTGGGTTGGCGTGTAGGCTATCGATAAGCAGGTTAACACTATCAATAAGCCCCCACATGGTCGTATATTTTTTTAAATCATTGGGGTGATTTTTTATGCTCAAAATAATATTTGCAAGCCGTAAGCAATCTGTTGCAAGATGTACTACTCGAGCTTTACCCGAGTGTTCATTGTGTGCGTAGTAATAGTTTGAAATTCCTGCCAGGGGTCCACGGAGTGCAGCGCACGCAATTTCAGCATAATTACTCGCAGAGTAGGGACTATCCGCTTGGAGGGTTGGTGAAGACAGCAAGAACGAGCATGTGAGGGTGGTAAGAAGTTTTATTTTTTTCATATTAATTTTTCAATTCTATTAATTCTAATCATATTTTTTTGGATTATCGCCATCAGATGGTAGCTCTTCATCATCAGGATGATCAGGAGCATCGTAGAAAATAAATTCTTCTTCGTCATCATTGTTATCATCATCTTCCAGAGCTGGCATCACGTGCTCTGGATTATTGTCATGAGTTTGTGGCTCTTCATCATCAGGATGATCAGGAGCATCGTAGAAAATAAATTCTTCTTCGTCATTATTGTTATCATCATCTTCCAGAGCTGGCATCACGTGCTCTGGATTATTATCATGAACTTGTAGCTCTTCATCATCAGGATGATCAGGAGCGTCGTAGAAAATAAGCTCTTCTTCTTCTTCTTCTTCTTCTTCTTCTTCTGGATCATCAAGATTATTTTGTTGTTGTTGATTATTTTCTAAATTAATAGCGTTATTGCTTGTTTGATTGAGTTGAAGAGGAATTATTATTGGTTCTGGTGTAACATCTATTCTTGGGTAGTTGCTTATTGCAAGAATGGTTTCTGTTACCGCAGCGAGCAGTAACGTCAGTGCTGGCTCAGAGTGCTGATGATTTAAAAATATTGAGATCGCGCGTGCAAGTGAGCAAAAAGCTTCTTCTTGTCTTCGCAGAATTGAGCCTTGAGGGGTTTGGTCGACATTCATTGCACGGTACAATGTCGTTGTACTTTCAGTAAGTGGCAGCAAGCACGTTTGCGATACCTTACCTAAAATATTAATGAGCTCTGTATGCTCGGTATTTAAATTTATCAAGTTGTCAGATGATTCCTCATCTTTTTTAAATAAATCGATATATAAATTTATAAGATCAAAAACAGCCCAAAAGCTTGAAGAGAAATGGTAGTCACCTGGGTGATTAACAATCGTTAAGAGTTCATTTGCCAAGCGCACTACATCTGCTGCTACGTGAATAGCTTTCGCTTTATCGGTGTACTTCCCATGGTTGTGGTGCGAAAGTGCAGCAAGTGGTCCACGAAGCACTGCCGTTGTCATCTCTGCATAGCTGCTCAGAGGGTATGAAGTATCTGCTTGCAAAACGCGTGAAGATACAAGCAGTAAGCTGGTAAATGTAATAAAAAGCTTTATTTTTTTCATAGGTTATAAGTCGCCTTCGTCTGAATAATCGCTATCACTTGCATCATCAGATGAATAATTAAGGTCAATTTGTCGCTGGTCAAAGGGTACTTGGGTCGTGATAAAGTCATCGTCATGATCGTCGTCGTTATCGTCATGGTCGTCGTCATCATCGTCGTTGTCGTCGTCGTAATCGTCAAGGTTAATGGGATTTAAAGGTTGATGGAAAATTCCAATTGGAATAGTCATAACCCTTTCTGTTGCACGATCGCGAAGAATATCACAGCCGACTTGGGTGCAGGTTTCTTCGCGTGGAGGATAGCCATTCGCAATATCTATTGCGATATCTCGCGCATGAATTTGTGCCATTTGATCATCTTCATCCTCAAGTGCTGCATGCCCACAAACAAAGACGCGTACTCGTTGACCAGCTCTGAAATTTCCAAGAGCAAGAGTGCGTGGAGTTGTTGTTATATAGCCATCTTGTTCAACGTCTAATCCAATATTTCCATTGATAAAGCGAATAAGTTGTACTCGCGTTTGATTATTTATAGGAGGTTCTTCGGGTGCTGGAGCTGGTGCTACATAAGTAGCTACTGGAGCTGGTGCTACATATGGGGCTACCGGTATTTCACCAGGGATTGTAAGAAGCTCGCTTTCCCATGGGTTTAAGCGACGGTTGCACACTGGACATTGCGGGTAAAAATTGTCATGAACATGAAATTGTAGTGCATGATTGCATACTAGAACGCGAACAAATTGACCAGGCTGCCAAGCATTCTGTTCAATAGGATCATATGCTCCAAGCTCATGATGGCGCACACCATTACGATACACCACGTAATTTGGGTGTGTATTGTTTCCTTCGTTGATAATTGCTAATTGACCTACCATTTGTATTGGTATCGGTTGTGCATAATCTTCCCAAGTAGGAGGCTCGGGTTCATCTCCAGGTACTTGCACATTTAAAATGCAGATCATTTCTGTAATGGTACCTAGCAGCAAGGTAATTGCCATTTTCGATTGCTGATGATTTAAGTAGATTGAAAGTGCGCGCGAAATTGAGCAGAGCGCTTGTGCTCTTCGGCGATAGGAATAATTTTTTGCTGATTGGTCGATGTTAAGAGCTCGGTAAAAAGCTGTTGTACTTTCAACAAAAGGTAATAAATACGTTTGAGAGATCTCGACTAACCGATTTATTTTCTCTTTTTGTTCTTGTGATAGTTCAATATTGTCAGTACCAAGTTTTTGTTTTCTGTTTCGGGTAATCAAATCGAGAAAAAAGTTTGAGACATCAAGAAAAATCCAAAAGCATGAAGAACGATTTGACCCTTTTGAATAATCAATTTGTGAATGATTAACAAGCGAGAGAACTTCATTTGCCAAGCGCACTACATCTGCTGCTACGTGAATAGCCTTTGCATTCTTGGTGTACTGACCGTGGTTGCGGTAAGATAGTGCGGCAAGTGGCCCCCGAGCAATTGCTAAACCTGCTTCAGTACAGTTGAGTAATGTAATATCAGCCGCCCAGCTTTGCAGAATTGTTGTCAGAAGAATGGCGAGTAACAAACAAATAGATTTTTTATGCATAATTTTTAAGGTATAACCATAACACGTTCGAGATGTGGAACTCGTATGCGTTGACAAAGGTGGCATGTATGGCGGATATAGCCCAAATCAAGAACAAGAATTTCTTGTTGCTCTACTTCAGCTTGTTCCATGGGAGCAATATTGTCTTCTAATGTGGCGTGATTGCATGCAAAAATACGAACGCGATCTCCTGCTTCCCAATCACCCATTGTGATAGCATCTTGGTGAAGAGCCAATTCTTGCCCATTTCGTTCAATGATAAGATTATCGACAAGCTCATGACTATCTTGATTCATTCTTGGTTCTAGTCTTATTACAGGCGGATTCTGAGCTGTTTGTGCAAAAAGTATTCGATTTGCTGCATCATCTCGTCGAAATTGATTAACTTGTTCAAAATGGCCTAACTGAACAGCATTTGGTTGGTTGTTGTTTTCCTGTTGTGGAGGTGTTGGAGGTATCTCAAGGCTTAATGCGTGAACTATTTGGGCAATTGCGCCTACTAACAGAACTATAGCAGCTCTAGATTTTTGATGATTTAAATAGACCGATGTTGCTCGAGCAAGAGATTCAAATGCCTGTGCGCGTTGTCGATAAATACTATTTTTCAGTGATTGATTGGTGTTAACTGCTTGGTAAAGAGCAGTAGCGCTTTCAGTAAGAGGTAACAAATAAGTTTGCGTTATTTGGCTTAAGTGATTGATCTTTTTTTGTTGTATTTCAGATAATTCAAATATGTCATCAACTTTTTTATCATTATCCATTATATCGATGTACAAATTTGAGGCATCAAAAACAGCCCAAAAACATGAAGAAAAATGAGGGTCACCTGGGTGATTGATAATAGTGAGAACTTCATTGGCTAGGCGTACGGCATCGGTAGCAACGTGAAGCGCCTTTGCTGTTTTGGTATGCTTGCCTTGGTTGCGGTATGAAAGTGCTGCCAATGGCCCTCGAGCAATTGCTAAGATCGCTTCGGCACGGTTTATGGTCTGGAGATTATACGGGATAGGCCTAACCGCTGCTGCAAAGCTTTGAAATGGGGTGATGAGAAATCCAAGTACGAGCAAAAGCATACTTGTTTTAATGGGTGTTTTCATAGGTGAACTCTTTATAAATTTTAAAAACTCAATAGGAATGACCAAAAGAGGTCCGAGTATATCACTGTTTTTTTAAAGATAAATGGTTTTCTTCGAAAAAAAGCTTAATTGAGTAATGTTAATGCTGTAAAATTACCCCTTAAAATCAATTCATCTTATTTATTATTTTCACTTAGAAATATTAATATTAAGCTCGTATGAACTTCTCGGTGAGCTTTTGGCATAGTTTTTGTTTACCCCCTATCTATGCTATAATTTCAACCATTGTGAAATTAAAATGTGTGGTCTGTTACCGGAAAAGTGGCAATCATGATCGAAATGGACAAGCTGTACGACAGTAAGACGACAGAGCCTGAAATTCAGCAACTCTGGGAACAAGAGAAAATTTATCAATTCAAGCCTAATCCAGATAAAGAAGTGTATAGCATTGATACACCTCCTCCAACGGTCTCCGGGTCGCTGCACATTGGTCACGTCTTTTCGTACACGCAAACCGACTTGGTTGCGCGCTACAAGCGCTTGCGTAAATTTAATGTCTTCTACCCAATGGGCTTTGATGATAACGGTTTACCGACCGAGCGTTTTGTTGAAAAAAAGCATGGCTTAAAAGCTCACAACATGAAGCGGTCAGAATTTTTGGCACTCTGTCTCAAGGAGACCGAAGAGGTAGAAAAGATTTTTGAAGTACTCTGGCGCAGCATCGGACTTTCCGTTGACTGGACCAAGCTCTATTCAACCATTTCACTCAAGGCGCGTAAAGCTTCGCAACACTCTTTTGTTGAGCTCTACAAAAAAGGGTATATCTATCGTAAGGCTGAGCCATCACTGTATTGCACCACTTGCCGCACTTCGGTTGCTCAAGCAGAGCTTGATTCAGCTGAAGTTTCATCAACATTTAATGATATCTATTTTACCACTGAATCGGGTGAAAAACTTTCAATTGCAACAACACGCCCAGAATTATTACCATCATGTGTTGCCGTTTTTTATCACCCAGACGATGCCCGCTATCAGCATTTAGCCGGTAAGCAAGCAATCACCCCAATTTTTAATAAACAAGTACCTATTCTTGCAGATGATTTGGTTGACCCAGCAAAGGGGACCGGTCTTGTAATGTGCTGCACCTTTGGTGATCAGACCGATATTACTTGGTTTAAAAAACATAAGCTTTCATTTGTGCAAGCAATTGGCAACGATGGAAAATGGACCGAACTTGCAGGGCCTCTTGCGGGCTTGGCAGTACACGAAGCACGCAAAAAGGTTCTTGAGCTGCTTGAGCAAGCCGGCGCATTGATTGGTAAAAAGAGCATTGTTCATCATGTGAGTGTTCACGAACGTTGCAAGCAAGAGATTGAGTATCTCGTGTTATGGCAATGGTTTATTGATGTGCTCAATCACAAAGAAAAGTTTTTAGAACTTGCAGATAAAATCACTTGGAAGCCGGAGTTCATGAAGATTCGGTACCAAGAGTGGGTACAAAATTTAAGCTGGGACTGGTGCGTTTCTCGTCAGCGATATTTTGGTATTCCGTTTCCTGTCTGGCATTGTAATAGCTGTAAACAAATCTTGCTTGCTGATGAAGCAGTGCTTCCAATTGACCCACAAGAAACAAATTATCCAGGCAGATCTTGTCCCAAATGCTCTTCAACAGATGTTATTCCAGATACCGATGTCATGGATACTTGGAACACTTCATCACTCACGCCACAAATTAATACCAATTGGCCGGATGTATCACCTGATGGCTTGACCATGCCGATGAGCATGCGACCACAGGCGCACGATATCATTCGTACCTGGGCTTTTGATACCATTGTAAAATCGTTTTTTCATAACGGTGATATTCCGTGGCATGATATTGTTATTTCGGGCCACGTACTTGCCGGTAAAGATAAAATTTCTAAGTCTAAAGAAAATAGTAAAACATCACCCGAAGGGCTTTTGGCTAGCTACCCAGCAGATGTTATTCGGTATTGGACCGCGAGTGCTCGCTTGGGTGTTGATACCGCCTTTAGTGAAAATCAGCTCAAAATTGGTCACCGCTTGGTTACTAAATTATGGAATGCATTTCGCTTTTGTGCCGAACACATTACAGGATATGAAAAGCCAGCGCAAGCTCCAAAGCTGGACCAGCTTAACGAATGGATTCTTACCTGCTTGAACAAAACTATACATGGATACATTCAGGCATTTGATGGTTATGAATATCATGCTGCGCTTGAAGTGGCAGAGAAATTCTTTTGGGCCGACTTTTGCGATAACTATCTTGAGCTGGTAAAAGATCAGTTCTTTAACCCTGACAAATATGATGCAGCTACTATCCAGGGCACACGCTTTGTGTTGTATGAAGTTGGCTTTGCCATTCTGCAGCTCTTTGCACCATTTGTTCCTTTTGTAACCGATGCGCTCTATCAGCGTTTATACAAAGTAACTGAAAAAGAGGTTTCGTTGCATGTTACCGTGCTTGATGAAAAGCGCTTTGATTATACCTTTGATCAAAGTGTTCAGGCTGTTCAGTGTGCATTGGCCGTGGTTGCCAGTGTCCGTAAGTTGAAAAGTGAAAAACAAATTTCGCTGAAAACTGAACTACAAAGCTTGGTTATTTATGGTGACCGTGAAGTTCAAGCGTTACTTGCACAACAAGAGACATTGCTCAAGGGTGTAACAAAATCTGCAAGCATTCAGTTCAGTACTGAATTGCTTGAAACTGAGCATATGACACAGGATGGCGAGTTGTTTATTGCCCATGTTTTCTCTGTGCTTAAGTAATAAATAATTTCGAATATTGCGTTTATTTCGAATATTGGCTAGAATTAAAACTGGAAGTAACTCGAAAGTTACTTCCAGTTTTGTACATTGATACCTTTGAAAGGGAGTCATGGCTATTCGAGAATTTCATGATTTTGAACCTGTTTTGCCAAATAATAAAGAAGTAGAGCTTGCTCGAAATTCAAGTAAAGCGCTATCAGGTTTGTCTTTAAAAAAATCAAAATCTATTGATATTACATTTGAAAAGTCAAAAAAACTAACAATTCCACGGTCTGCATTTAAACTTCTTATCTCTATTTTGGCGCAAATGGCCGAAGGTAATGCAGTTGCTTTAATTCCAGTTCATGCTGAGTTAACAACACAAGAAGCTGCAGATTTGTTAAATGTATCACGTCCCTATTTGATACAGTTATTGGAGACAAAATTAATTCCTTTTCGAAAAGTAGGGAATCGTAGGAAAATTTTGCTTCAAGATATGATATCCTATAAAACAAAAATTGATGTTGCTCGCCGTAAGGTATTAGATGAATTGATTGATGATGCTCAAAAACTTGATTTGGGATATTGATTAAGATGAGTAATCTTATTGTCATTTATGATGCTTGCGTTTTATATCAAGCACCGATTCGAGACTTACTATTACGGTTGGTGCTTGCAGATCTTTATAGAGCAAAGTGGACTCATGATATACATGAAGAATGGATTAATAGTCTTCTCAAAAAACGCCCAGATTTAACAAGAGCTCATTTGGAAAAAATAAGAGACAAGATGGACAAGCATGTGAGAGATTGCCTGGTTGTTGGATATAAAGGGCTTATTAAAGATCTTGTATTACCAGACCCAGAAGATCGGCATGTTTTGGCTGCTGCTATTCGCGCAGGTGCTCAGATGATTATAACATTTAACCTTGCAGATTTCCCATCAAAGACTCTTTTGAAATATGGAGTTGAGGCTCAGCACCCAGATTTGTTTTTGCGATATTTGCTCGATAGGTTTCCATCCAGGGTTATTGATGTTATTCGTGAGACAAGAATGAGTCTTAAGAGTCCTGCTAAAAGTGCTCAGGAATATTTAAGTATCCTTGAGCGACAAGCTCTTCCCCAAACTGTTAAATATCTCCAAGATTATATAGATCTTATTTAAAAATAATGATGAAGATTTAAATTATGATTACCATTAACAATCGTCAGCGAAAAATTAAAGTTAATATCAAAGCAATGGAGCATCACATCAACGTGATGCTCCAAGCTCTTGGATATCCCAATTTTGATGTTGGAGTTCTACTCACAACCAATGCAACAATCAGAAAATATAATCGTGACTATCGTCACAAAGATAAAGCTACTGACATTTTGTCATTTCCCTATCACACCGAACTAAAACCTGGTGAAAAGATTAAGGTCAAAGATCCCGAGGATAAAAACTTGGGTGACATGATTATCTCGCTTGAGTATGTTCAAAAAGATGCTCCCAAAAGATGGGAAAGATCATTTGAAGAGCATTTAACTCATCTTCTTGCTCATGGCCTTGCGCATCTTTTAAACTACGATCATCAGACTGATGAAGAGTTTGCGGTGATGCAAAAGGTTGAGAAGAAGTTGCTCAAGGCTATTCAAACTCGTTAAAAGTTTTTAATTCTTGCGAAAAATGCAGCCATGCAGAAAACATTTCATCAAGAACAGTTTGAAGATTACACATATCTTTTTCAAGCTCTTCATATGAAGCATATTGCATTGACTTAAAAGAGTTCATCTTTTCGTTGAATCCAATAAGGCATTCAATTTCAATACCTTCATCATCGAAAGTATGAGTAAGTAAATTTTTCACTAACCATTCAATGGTTTTTCCAGAAGTACTTATCTGTTGTGCCGCTGAACTAACCAGATTGTTTGAAGTATAAGATTGCAAGATCTTCATACATTCAAACTTTAATTGAAGAGCTTGTGAAATTGCATTCACAAGCAGAGGGTAAAGCTTTTCAAGAGGTTGTGGTGCTGCTTTAATTACTTGATTTTCTAGTTTTAAGTTATTAAATGTGAAATCGAATGCTAAGAATGTTTGATCTACATGCTCAAAAGCGATTGTTCTAAAAATTTCTGCTTCTTGGTCTAAACAGATATCTGGAGAGAAAATTTTGGAGAGATTGAGTTTGTTTTGGACGTTCTGAAAAGTAATTCTTGTTCTGTTCATTTGGTGAGCGTAAAAATCGAGTATTGCTTCGATGAGTTGAAGTCCAAAATGTTTTTGATTTGCGTTATCGGTAATACCAGACCTATCTAACAAATAAAATGTCATCTCTTCAGCGAAGGTTAGAAAGGTTGTTGTATGAGTTTTAAGATCAAACTGCATATGCTCAAGACCAGGCTTTATCGCTTTTTCATAAGCATCTTTGCCTCGTTGAATGCAGTCGTTTAAAATATCATCTTCACTTATTACTTCAGAAATATCGCAAAAGTTTTCTGAGCGTCTCATTTTGACAAGTTTTGGCTTTACAGGCTTTTGATTATCAGTTGATTCTTGAAAATTTGAATCGTGATTTTCAGTCATGATAATGTCGCTTTCCAACTCTTTTGGTAGCTCTTCGTCTGAAAAGTTTTCCCATACTTTTCGTAAGAGTTCATTCTGTAATTCCTTTTGTTCTTGAGTACATTCACTCCGTGTGAACTCATTATTTGTACGTTTCAATTTCACAGACTCAAGATTTATATGAGAAGAAATTTGGTCACTCCATTCATCTTTATCGATTTGATCTTCTTTTTCAAAAATATTGAGAATTTCTTGAAGCGGTATACCAGCTTTACGCAATTCAAAAATTGTATCTAAGTTATAGCCGGAAGTTTGCCACCAATTAATTGTTCCAAGAGGATAACCCATTGTATTGAGTCCTATAATTACTTGATTTATTCCTTTGCTTGATTCTTCTTCAACATTATCTTCAATCATCTCATTTTTTCCATCCGGATCAGATGATTGATTTTGAATTGCAACATCATGTTGAGGTAAGGTTGCACTGAATTGATCAATAATTTCTTGAACGCTCATATCAAGTCCTAAGAGTTGTTGAACAGTTTCTAGGGTGCAGTTACTTTTGAAAAGTTTATCGATATTTTCTTGAGAAAACCCCATTGCATGAAGTGTTATTCGTTCTGAAATCTCATCGTGATTAATAATATTCGATTGCATACCAATAAGTGTTGAGGATGTCAGCGCTGTGACGAAGAGGATTGAATAGAGGGATATTTGTATCATAATTACTCCATGAGAAAAACGTTAAGTTTTTGATTTATAAATTGTTATCACTTTGAACAATATCATTTAAAGAAGCTATTAATTCAGCCATTGCTTTGATTGTGTCTGAAAAATTGATGATGAGCTCTTCTAGATTCATGAGACAAGCAATAGAGTCTCTATGGTCAATTGGTTTCATGAGCCGTGTTAAGCTCTCTTTAATTGACATCTTTATTTCTGTATCTATTTCGTTATGTCTATCGAATATGCTCAAGAAAATATGTGTACTTTGCGTGACAATATCAGCAAGATGTGTTGCCGCAGGCCGATGCAGAGGCTTTTCGACATTCTCTTTTGTAAGAATGGTATAGCATAAATAAGCTGTTTTGAGCATGAGCGTGCAGAGCTCTACAGTATTGTGCAAATCTTGAACAAGATTTGGAATAACTCTGATATTAGCCTTGATATCCTGTATTATATTTGCCTGTGTTTCAAAGATTTGAAAGTTGAGTTGTGCAAATTCATAAAAGTTTTGGTCAAAGAATATTTCCTCTGGATAAAGCTTTAAGATTTCAAAAATCTTTTTGTAGAGATCGCAGAGCTCTGCAGTAGGAATAATGGGAAAAGGTTTTTGGAAGTAGCGAGCATCTTCTAATGCATGAGAAACAAGTGACATCAGTATTTCATGCATATTTCTAAAGTTTTTTAAAGAACCAATAGGGTCCTTCCATGTTTTTCCATAGTGTCGAAAAGCTCCAGCGCGTACTGAAGTAAACTTTATTAAAAATTCACTTATATTGCTTATTTCTATATCAGAGATATTTGAGGAAATATGAGTAATTGATCGGTGATTCTTAGAATATTCATACGATTCATGAGAATTGCTTTCTACAGATCTGAAAATTTCTTCAGGTGGTACCCCATCGAGTAATAGCTCAAGTGCTGTTGAAGCACTCATCCCAGCAGGGACAATATAGCCCATTTCTTTGAGCATTTGCTCTGCATTTTGCTCTGCGTAAGGAGATTCATCGAAGTATATATTTTGAGAGTCATCAATAATATTTTTATTACTAAAATCTTCATTCATAGAATAAATCGGGCTTTTTAATGAGATGACAAGAAAAAAGAGTGAGAGATGTAATTTTTTGGACACAGTGTCTCCTGATGTATGAGTTAAAAATAATTACGGGAAGCAGCTTTGTGAATTTATAAAGTGCTTCCCGTAATTATTTTTACGTGAACGTATTAACGTACACAATTATCTTGAGATGATTAAAACAATGAAGCTGCTGTGTATCTTTGTTCTGTTGGAATAGGGGCTGCGCTTTGTGTCTGTTTTAAAAACTCAGCAACACGCCGTGCATTTTCTTGCATACGGCTGGTGTCTTGAACAAAGTCTTGGTTGCAGTCGATAATAAGCACTGGAACGCTTTTAAGTTCTGGAAATATACCATCTTTTTCAAGCAAAAATTTATCATGCCAGAAATCAATTTGCTTCATATATTCCAGGGTGATATTTTCTTCGCCCGCTCGATTACGTTTTTGTATACGGCCAAAACAAACTTCAGGTTGGGCTTTGAGGTAGATAAATCCCAGTGGCGGCTTGCAAGCTTTACGCATTAAAAAATCAACCCACTGTTTGTAAATGTCCCACTCAATGTTGTTAAACATGCCGTCTTTTTGTCCATTAAGCGCAAAACAGAAGTGACCAGAATAGACTGAGCGCTCCATAACACGGTTAGGGTTTGGGTCAGCCTGCTCTTTTGCATGCTCTTTAACGCGGCAGGCCATGGTAAATGTTTCCATGGTATAAGCCCATCGCTGACGATCGTCATAAAAATTTCCGAGTAATGAACGACCATGAAAACCGGCGGCCCAAGAATCTTTAGGTTCGGGAATGACATGAACATCTGGGCAATGTTGTGCGAGCAGTTTGAGAAATGTAGATTTACCGACGCCGGTATTGCCTTCTAAGATGTACATGGTTTGTTTCCTATTTTGGTTTCATTAATTCTAGAGATAAAAGGGTCTCTATTCTAAACTGTTCTTTTTGATCTGTTAAATTTTTTTTTAAATCGGACTATTTTGCAATAAACAGAAAAAATGACCCATTTGACTTTAGTAATCGCGGATATTATAATCATGATTACTAAATTGAAAGGGTTATTATGTCAGTTCGTGCCTGGATGGTTGTTGCATCAAAAAATCATGTTGCTCGTGGAGTTAAAGAAGGCATTACACAGGCCTGCCATGGCAAAGCTGCGCCGCTCAAGCGGATGAAAGAGGGTGATTGGGTTATTTGCTATTCACCCAAGCTCGAATTTGAAGGTACTGAAAAATGTCAGGCCTTTACCGCTATTGGTCAGGTGGTTGATGGTAATGTGTTTCAAGTTGATATGGGGCAGGGCTTTACCCCTTTTCGCAGCAAGGTAAATTTTAAAAAATGTATAGAAGTTCCAATTCATAAAATGCTTTCAAAACTTTCGTTAACTAAAACCCGTGAAAATTGGGGAATCCTCTTTAGGCGTGGATTTTTTGAAATACCGATTCAAGATTTTCAACTCATTGCGCATGAAATGCTTGGCGAAAAAATAGAATAAAAATAGGAAAAGATGACTATAAAATTTTCTCATGACCGCCCAGAGCAGAGCATGGGGTTTGTCTTTTGGCAGATCACCAATTTGTGGCAACGTAAAATAGTTCAAGCGCTTGAGCCAACGGGCCTGACGCATGTGCAATTTGTCTTGCTTGCGGCTATTGGCTGGCACAATCAACAAAAAGAGGTTGTTACGCAGGCTTTGCTTGCTCGCTTTGCAAAGACCGATGTCATGATGACTTCAAAGGTTGCGCGAACGCTTGAGCAAAAAGGTTTGTTGCGTCGCGAAGAGCACAAGACCGATACGCGTGCGTTTTCGTTGGTCTTGACTGCGCAGGGGATTAAAAAATTGAATCAGGCAATGCCATTGGTGGTTGATGTTGATAAAAAGTTTTTTAAAGTTTTAAAGGGGCAGCGGACAGATTTTATGGAACGCATGCTTGAGATTATGACTGGTAATCAGGAATAAGAAGGTATTAAAATGTGTCAAAAAGAATATTCAGTTGTTGCAGATGTTTCGCGTGAACAGGTGTGGAAAGCATGGTCTGATGTAAGCAATTGGAATAAATGGGACCATGACATTGAATGGAGCATTCTGGAAGGTGAATTTGAAAATGGTGGAGTTGTTACCCTTAAGCCACGTAACAGTGGAGTTGTTCGTAGCGTGATTGAAGATTGCAAGCCTTTGACTTCGTTTACCAATGCAACCAAAATAAAACTGTGTGGCATTACTTTGGCAACGCTCAGGTTTTCACATTTTTTAGAAAATCATAAGGCAGCAATCAAAATCACCAATACTATCGAAGTAACTGGCCCGTGTGCATGGATCTTCTGGTTTTTGATTGGAAAAAATATTGCCAATGGTTTCCCAGAATCACTTGCGAGTTTTGTTGCGTATGCCAAAAAATCTTGAACGTGAGTAGGTAAACTATTGGTGATGGGTATTTATTTTGTAAAAGTTAACTTTTTACGATCTTGAGCGTCTTTAATTCTTTGTAAATCCATGCATGTTTGTCCTTTGTCATTTTGCAAATCCATTTGGGCACCAAGTCTGGTCAGTTGGTCAGAGTAATGCTTTTGACCCAACAAGCAGGCGAGATGTAACAATGTGTTTCCATTAGGATCAATTTTTTGAGCAAGAAATTTTGTTCTGCAGTCTTGTGGAGCACACTCAATAAGACGAATAATCATATCCCAGTTATTTCTATATCTGCCCATATTGACTAAGTTATTAAATTCTTTTTGTAGGTTGAATTTGTGAATAATTTTAAGATCAGCGGCTGTTTGATTAAAAATATTTGTTCGTGAAGTATCAGCTCCCAGTTCAATCAGTATTCTTTTTTGGTCTTCAAGGCCAAGAAGAGTAGCGACGTGCAGCAGTGTGTTGCGATTCTTGTCAACGCTCTTTGTTAGAAAGTATTTTTTGAGTGGATCTGGACTGTTTGAAATAAGATCAATAAGGTCATTCCACTGGTATTGGTTATTTTTAGTGAAAGTTCTAAAATCATTGAGCAACTTTATTTCATGGTCACCTTGATTACCATGTTTTAATCGGTTGATTTTGCGCAGATCCATGCAGTCTTGTCCTTGCGAATTTGTCCCTGTGAGTTGAGCTCCATATTTGACAAATGTGCTCACTGAATCGTCTCTGCCCAAAAGACATGCAATATGAGTAATAGTATTACCATTTTTATCTACTTGTTTGCTTAAAAATTCATAATGTAAAGCAGGGCAGTACTGTACGAGTTTTTCTAAAACGTCCCAGTCTTCTTGTTCAAAATTATCGGTATTGACTATCCCGTTAAAGAGAAAATGTAACTGGTCAAGTGATTCTTTATTGGTAAAAAACTGAAGACTATCCCAGTGATTTTTTCTGATAATGATTGCCAATGGGCTTTCTTGTCTATCATTTGGCAACGAACAATCCGCACCCTGAGTAATAAGGTATTGAATGACTGCTCTTTTGTTGTGAATGCATGCAAGATGGAGTGCGGTCATTTTGGTGTTGGTTTGAGCGTTGATGAGTCTTTTTTCTTGATCATGTTTGAGTAAGAGCTTAACAACTTCCAAGTGCCCATGAGAAGCGGCTAAATGGAGAGCTGTATTCCCATCATTTTCAGCCGCATAAATATCAGCTCCTTGTTCTATTAAAAATTTTGATAATTCAAAAAGTCCATCTGAAGCCACTCTAATGAGCGGCATCTGCAGATTAATTTCATTTTGAGCTGTTATAGATGCGCCGTAGCTCAATAAAACTTTCATTGCTTCAATTTTTTCATTCTCAGATTTTTGGCTGAGTGTAACAAAGAGTAGTGGGCTTGTACCATCATCGGAAACAATATTTGGGTCTGCATTATACTCAAGAAGCGTTGTTATTGTTTCGATATGGCAGAACATGCATGCTCCATGAAGAGCCGTCTGGCCACGGGCATTTGGAGTGTCTGCATAAGTTCCCCCAAGGAGTCGCATGGTTACTTCGTCATTTCTTCCATGTTGAGCAGCCGCATGAAGGGCTGTTGAAATTGGATGAGGGACTTGTGGAGCCTGCATACTAGAGCAAGAAAGTGCATATCCTAGAGTTAATGCGGACATAATAAATATTTGAAAAAAGTTCATAAAACCTCCATTTTTATTGTGTAGGCCAATATTGCGTAGGCCAATTAAAAGACATAATACGGTTGAATTTTGTGTTTATATTTAGTTTAGACTACTAAATATATTCAATTTGTCAATAAGCTTCGAGTGGGGTTGACGTGGTATTTAGAGAGTTTTTGAGTTCTTATGAGCAAAAAATTATTCCTGACTCCGTTGGGTGACTATTTTTAGGCTAGTTCCCAGCATATTTTTATGCAAATTGTATAGTACTGTTTATGAAATTCATAACATTGAGTTTATGATTTGCATAAACAGCGTCAAAGATGCCTCTTATACGCTTTATTCATTTATGCATAATTGTAGTCACTGATCTATGGCTTATAATGCTCGATTTTGTGCTGACTATGTAGTTGACTATAAGATTAGTACAAAAGTAATTAAACTATCGATTGAGTCAATATTTCCTTATATTACTCTTTGCTTGGGTAGGAGTTGTACGCAGTTCTTGAGCAATGAATTTTGGCCATAATATTCGTCAAGAATATATTTTTCTCGACATGAACTTGAATCTAACGAGATGAGAACTGGAATTATTTAAACAAGAATATTTCAGGTTGTTTTTATCTGCAAAAAATGCATAATTGCTATCCGAATTTATAAAGTGTTTTGAAATCGAGGTTTTTATGCTTGTTAGCTTTACACGCAAAGCTATTATTTTTGTAAGCGCATTTTTTATGGTATCAACCGCTTACGCTATGGGAAACTTTAATAAGATGAAAGATGAAGCGTGCACAATTGCTCGCGAAATTGTTCGAGTAGATAGGGCAATGCAAGAGGACGAATTGTTTTCTGAACGACTCTGCGCATTGATTAACGAGTTACCAGAAAATAATGAAGCTCAATTATTTGTTGCTAAATTTAAAAGCTTCAAGAATGACTCGCACTGGAAGGTTAAATCATTGCAGAATTTCTTAGCGAGCTTTATTGGTAGCCGAGTTAAGCCAGTATTCCAATGCTTGTGTGATGTAATAAAAATATTGCCAGAAAGTTATGTTCAAAGGTATATATTCGACTGGTTGGAATGGAGTTTGAGATCTGGCAAACAACTTTATTTCAACTTTTTTTTAGATGAATATGGTCAGTATTGTGAAATTAAAAGGCTGCAAGCTTTGTCTGAAAAACCGCCTTATAGTGGTCTGCCTCCAGAATATTATAATAGGCATGAAGTTTGTAAAAAACTACTGAGTGATTATTTGAACAAACAATTAGGCCAAGAGATTATACCCAACACTAATTCTGATATGGATGATGACTCTGATTCTGATATTTCAGACGTTGATACTGATGAAAAAGCTGCTCTAGCTTTGATGAGGTTTTCTAAAGGTCCCTGAGTTCATCGAAGAGCCTTGTTCTTATCTGGTCTGCGCCATAAAAATAGAGCATTTTACCGATTTTAAGGATACAATCCCTTTTGCGCAAAATTGTGCCATCAGGTATAATTAACTCAGTTAATTTAATCTTCTTAATTTAAACGGTTATAAGCAATGGCAACAAAAGCAAAATCTCATGGCCCAGAAGGCGATATGGTCTATGGTGCACATCCAATTATCGAATTGATCAAGGCAAAGAAGCGAAAAATCATTTCAATTTATACCACCAAACCTGCGCCAAAAGCCTGGGAGCGTATTGCTCGCCATTTACCAAAATCGGTTGGTAATGTTCAGTATGTCTCACGCGATATCCTTGATCGTATGGCCGGGACTTCAGATCACATGGGCGTTGTTGCCTGGGTTTCCCCCTACAAATTTGTTACAAAGCCATTTGAACCAGAAAAAAAGCCATTTATTTTATTGCTCGACTCAATTCAAGACGTACGCAACGTTGGTGCTATTTTGCGCTCAGCTTACTGTACGGGAGTTGATGGTGTTGTCATGTGTAAATCTAAGTCTGCACCAGTGAATGCTGCTGTATGCAAGGCATCTGCCGGCCTGGTTGAACATCTTGATATCTTCTTGGTTCCATCGCTTAAATCTGCAGTGGTTGACCTGAAAAAAGCTGGATACAACTTTTACATGGCGGTGCTTGATGGTAAGAAGGCGACCGAAGTCGAGTTCAAAAAGCCTTGTGCTATCGTGATTGGTAACGAAGCAACGGGTATTACCAAGGATGTTCAGGCTCTTGGGCAAGCGATTACGCTTCCTCAAAAGACTCCTGATATTTCGTATAACGCATCAGTGGCATCTGGAATTTTATTGTTTCTTGCCTCAACCCAAACCAAAACACTCTAGGTCAAAAATATTTTAAGGGAGAGTAGATGAGCTATAAGCTATTATTCTGTTTTGTTCTAGGATTGGGCTTACTCTTACATTCTGCGCAAGGTATGTCGCTAGAACAAGCTCAGAAAATTATAAATGAAATGAGTAACGCTGCATTGCTTCCAACGCGAGCTGCCGCAGAAGTTCTTCTCAAAGGATTTAAGCCAGCTTTTTTCGATGTTGAAGGCAAGGAGATGCTTGAAAAAATATACGGCACTCCAAATATTAATAACGATGCAGTTGGTTACATAATAGCAAAAGCTGCGCAGGCTTATGGTAAGCGAACAAACAGGGCAGCCCCAGCACCAGGTGCGTTTCAGGGGGAGGATATCTATGTCTGGATTGAGAGCTTTTTAATTCGACGTGATGAAGATGAAATTTTTACTCCTCGGAATAAAGATGAATTTTTATCTGGGTTAGCCAGAATAGAATCCAATTTTAAAGATTATTTTGGCGAGTTACTTCTTGAACATTTGTATGTTGAAGGAATGACCGTAAAGCGGGCTGAGATGATTGTTGATGCGGTCATTATGTTGCAAATGAGACGTTTTAATCAAGGTGCTTTAGTCGTTGCTTATAAGTCTGTTGGTGAAGCGTTGAAAGCGTTTATCCTCAATGGCGCCAACTCAGATTAGTGATTTTTCGTTGCGTCTATTCTTGAGTATGGTTTGCGTTTGAAACTAAAATGATCTAACTCCGTTTTAATCATAAATTTTCCTTCAATTTTGCATAATTATTTATTTTCAATAAGAAAATATTTTAGAATACTCATGGGGGCTTAAAAGTTCCCATGAGTTGTCTTACGTCTATCAATACATGTTTCTAGGGGGAGGATGTATGAAAAATTCTTGGTGGAACAATAAATTTAGAAAAGTGATTTCGCATCAATGCAAGTGCTTTTTGGTTCCAACACTATTTATTGTAAGCGTTGTCGTGCTTGTTTCATACTTTGCTGCAACGTATGTTCAGGCTGCAGAAGGAAAGCAAGCTAAGCGAATGTTCATCGATAAAATTAAAGATACTGATGACGCTCAGGTAAATAGTTGATTCTGTATAAAAAAAGTAAATATTGAAATTAAATCTGATGACTAACCTCTAATTTTATTTTTGATCTTCAATTTAAGAGACTTATCTTTCAGGCACAGAAATCGTATAGATCTGTGCCTTTCTTTTATTTGTTTTCATGTTTGAAAGATAATATTTTGCTTTTTTGATCGTCGTTTTGCTATTACTCAATAAGAAGTTCAGTCTTTCTAAGGAGTGAGAAGTAAAAATGATGTCGGCAAAAAAGTTGAAAAAAATTATAAGGCGATCGCTTTTGCTTGCAGTTTTCTGTGCCCTGAGCATTCCGGTGATTATTAAAGGTGTGCAATCAATCGCCTCTGCATGGCAAGAACGCATTGAACCTTTGTTTAAGCCAGCTCAAGTGATCTGCCAAATTCATAATATCTATTCCACTGAGCTTGTTCATTCGCTTCAAGCTGCTGTGCAAGAATATGCTGCTGATCGCCTGATTGTTCATTTTAAGCCTGAAGAATTGTATGCAAAACTAAAAGAGCAATTTAAAGCGGTCAGAACAATAAATTATGAATTACTTGCTCCAAAAACGGTTAAAATTATCGTTGAAGGGGCAATGCCGCGGTTTGTTGTAAATGATCATTTTGTTATTGGGAGTGGTCGCTCCCTGCTTACAGCTTCAGACTTTCAAGATTTTAATCTTGACCAGCTTCCCCATGTTACAGTTGCATCGATGTGGTGCAGTCAAAAACTTGCCGTTCAGGCTTATGATTTTATCCAAAAAGTCCCTTATGATATGTGGAATCAATTTGCCATTTCTTTTAATAATCCAAGTTCCATAACGCTTGTTCCAGAAAAGAGCGCTTGCCCGTGTAAAATAGTTGTCGATGCGGCTTCATGTTTTGATGCACATAAGTTTGAGAAAATTAATGTTGTTTTTAATGATCTTGTAAAAAAAGAGCTCATTACGTCGCGTTTGGTTGCAAGCAAAGAATGCAATATTTTATTTGATATCAGGTTTGATAACAGAATTTATGTAAAATTTCTTAACAGGCCAAGACGGGGGGGGCGATTATGAGCAAGAAATTTTTTGGGCGGCATGTTACTGCCATTGATATTGGAACAACAAAAATTTGCGTGATTATTGCGGTGGTCAATACACAAGGAGGATTTGAGATTCTTGGTATTGGACATCATCCATCATACGGCTTAAAAAAAGGGGTTGTTGTTCACATTGGAACAACCGTTGAATCGATAAAAACCGCCATTAAAGAAGCTGAAAAAATGGCAGGAATTCAGGTTGAATCCGCGTTTGTTGGTATCTCTGGAGGTCACATTCGCTCTTTTAACTCAACTGGCGTGGTTGCGGTTAAGGGTCGCGATGTTTCACAGCAGGACGTTGATCGTGTTATTGAAGCTGCAAAAGCGATTCCTCTGCCGGCAGGACAGGAAATTTTGCATGTCATTCCACAATACTTTCGTGTTGATGGTCAGGAATATGTTTTAGACTCACTGGGGATGTATGGAGTTAGGCTTGAGGCGCAAGTTCATATTGTAACAGGTGCCGTTGCGTCTGCTCAAAACATTATCAAAGCGTGTGAACTTGCAGGCGTTGGGGTGCAAGATATTGTTCTTGAGCAACTGGCATCTGCTGATGCGGTGCTTACTGATGCAGAGCGTGAAATGGGTGTAGGAATTTTGGATATTGGCGGTGGAACATCTGACTTTGCTATTTATAAAGATGGTCGTATTAGGCACTCAAAAGTAATTCCCGTTGCCGGAAATCATTTTACCAATGACATTGCTGTTGGTCTTGGTATTCCTTTTACTAAAGCTGAAGAGATTAAGCGTTGCTATGGTACCGTTTTGCGTGATGGTATTGCCGAACAAATTGAAGAGTATGTTGATGTTGATCTTGGATATGAAGGCGGTATAAAGACGGTGCAATTAAGTATGCCTTCAGAAATTTTACGATTTAGAGCAGAAGAACTTTTTGATCTTTTTGATGAAGAGTTTGTTGAATTCAGACTTAAGCAATTCATGCCAGCAGGGCTTGTATTGACTGGAGGAGGTGCGCTTTTGTCCGGTATGAAAGAACTCGCATCGGAAAATCTTGAAATGCGTGTTCGAATAGGTGTACCTGGTGGTTATACCGATGGAGCATTGCATTCGATACCAGATATGCTTAAAAGTCCTGTTTATGCAACAGGATATGGACTGCTTGTTTATGCAACAGGAATTCGTGGAAACCAAAGTAAAGAGCAAACACAAGATGCAGCTGTCAGTGCGCTTTTCAAGCGGATGAAGTCTTGGATTTATGACTTCTTTTAGGAAGTGCAACGCGGCAGCAAGAAAGGAGATTTCATGTTAGATATCATGCTTGAAGAAGAGACGAATATTGTTCAGGGTGCAAATTTGAAGGTGATTGGCATTGGCGGTGCTGGTTGCAATGCTGTTAATTGGATGATGAAATCATCAGATCTTGATCGAGTTGATTTTATTGTTACCAATACCGATGCACAATCTTTGGATCTTTCTGCTGCAAAAAAGAAGATTCATCTTGGCGTGAAAATTACTAAAGGGCTAGGTGCTGGATCAAATCCAGACTTAGGGCGCAGGGCGGCAGAAGAGGACATCGACGCCATTTTAGAGTCTTTGGAGGGAACCGATATTCTCTTTTTGACGGCAGGGTTGGGAGGCGGCACGGGAACAGGTGCGCTGCCAGTGATTGCAAGTGCAGCTAAAGAATTAGGGATTTTAACTATAGCGATTGTTACCAAGCCATTTTTATTTGAAGGTAAGCGACGCCTTTATTTTGCTGAAGAGGCAATCAAGCATCTTAAAAATGATGTTGATACTTTGCTTGTTGTACCTAATCAACGTCTTCTTGAAATTTCAGATAAAGATATTTCAATGCTCGATGCTTTTGCGCAATCAAATGATATCTTGAAGCAGGCTGTTAAAGGTATATCCGATATTATTACCAAAGCTGGACATATTAATGTTGATTTTGCAGACGTCCGCTCCATTATGAAAGATATGGGCATGGCAATTATGGGAACAGGTCGTGCATCAGGACAAGATCGAGCTCGTAATGCTGCGCTTAAAGCGATTAGCTCTCCATTGCTTGAAGAGGTCAATATTCAGGGCGCTCGAGGTGTTCTGATTAATATCACCGGGAACGAAAACCTTGGGCTTTATGAGATCAATGATGCAGCAATGCTTCTGTACGAGATGGTTCGTGAAGATGCAAATATTATCCTTGGTTCTGTTGTTGATAATAGTGTTGGTGATGAAATTGTTATCACGGTTATTGCAACCGGGTTTGGTGATATAGCTCAGCCAGAAAAAGTATTGAGTACTGCGCGAATGCGCCAAGAAGACAGTCGGTATTCTTCTGCAATGGACAGAAGTGTTGCTCGTAAACCAATTATTCAAGAATACTCACGAGCTCATCAAAGACATTGTGAGCCCGTACTTGAAAGTGCTCCAAGTAAATTTAGTTATGAGCAAGAGGTTGCGCATGAGTCTGAGCAGGTTAGCCAAATGGCACCGACTAGAGAGCGAGCGATGGACAAGGCTGCAGCATCATTTTCACAAAATGATGAACACGATTTAGATGCACCAACTTTTTTACGAAAAAATGCTCGACTTGGAGACTCTCAATTGCCTGAATAGTTTTATCATGCAGCAGCTTTAATTTCATCGTTAAAAAAGATGAAAACACCTACAAGAATAAGTACTGCTGAAATAACTAAATTCAGAGTAATTGCTTCACCTAAGAATATGCGACCGTACAGCGTAACAAAAATTGGAACAGAAAAGCCTGCTAGAGAAACAAAGTTTGCGCTGTACGCTTTCAAAAATTGTGCATACATGGTGTAGGCTACAACGTTTCCGATAACCACGGTATAGGCTAATAAGCTTAGAAATGATGGTGTTAGCGGAATGTAGGAAACACCAACGTCATCAATAAAGTATGATGCACTCAGAGCGATTATTCCTGAAATCAGCATCATAATTCCATTGAGCTCTGGTGGCGTGTAACGATCACGTTTCATGGTGATTTGTGCGCGCATCCAGCCATAGCGTCCAAGGGCAACAGCTCCAAATGCTGCAAGCTCGGGCAATGAAAAAATGAGCAAATTATAAAATGTATCCTCAATAGGACTATGCGAAAAGCAGAGAATAACAGCTCCAGCAAACCCAAGTATAATTCCAATCAATTTTTTTGGTGTAAGCACCTCTCGCCATAAAATGTATGAATAGATTGTAGTTACAAATGGGTCAAGAGCGCCGATAAATGCCGCTTTTGATGAGACAAGGTTTTGTAATCCGAAAGCTTTCAAGATAGATGGAATGAGCGTTGTGCATGAAGCAATCCAGAGGAGTAAAAGCCAATCTTGCTTGAGATAAGAAAATTTTAACCGATGTGATGAGCGATAATTCAATCCATATAAAATCGCCCCTCCCAAAAGCATTCGTAGCCCTACAAAAAAAGTTGGAGGTAGTGTTGCAAGAATAATTTTATTAACCGAAATAGCGCTTGCAAGAAGAGCAAAGCCAAAAAAAATCCAAAACATATAACCCCTTTAAATAAGTTCTTATACACCATAACAGTAAACAGAAATTATTCAATCGGGGTATTAGTGTTGTATTCTTTCTAATTTGTGAATTTACATTGTTACAGCTTTATTTTATGCTACGGCAAAAATAAAGGTACAAGCTTATTATGAACACACTTTTCGATTTAGATATTGCTCAAAAAGATCGACAGCTCCAACAAGAGTTACAGCAAGTATATGCAGAAGAAGGATTTTCTGAAAAAGTAATTATGCTTTTTCGAGAAATAATTTATCACTACTACCATGCTCGTGGGCGTTCATTTTCGTGGCGAGAGGAGATTAGCCCTTATCGAGTCGTAGTTTCAGAAATTATGCTCCAACAAACACAGACTGACCGTGTTGCAAAAAAGTTTGATTTATTTGTGCAACAATTTCCCGATTTTCAAACGCTTGCCGGCGCATCGTTTGAAGAGGTTTTACGCCTATGGAAGGGACTTGGTTACAATCGTCGAGCGCTTGCATTACAAAAAATTGCTCAAAAAATTGTGACAGAATTTGATGGAAATCTACCCCAGTGCCCTGAAGTTTTGGCTACTTTTCCTGCCATTGGCAAAGCAACAGCAAGCTCTATCTTGGCATTTTCTTATAATCAACCAACCATTTTTATTGAAACGAATATCCGAACTATTTTCATCTACTTTTTCTTTAAGCATCTGCGCGAAGTTTACGATAAGCAAATTATGCCTTTAATTGAAGCAACGCTTGATCATCAAGCGCCACGAGCATGGTACTATGCTTTGATGGATTACGGAGTCATGCTCAAGAAAAATGTTGGAAACTTGAATCAGTTTAGCAAGCACTATACCAAGCAATCCAAATTTGAAGGCTCAGATCGCCAGATTAGAGGGATGATTTTACAGTTACTGCTCGATGTTCCAGGAATAAGTACCGATGATTTACTCATGCACTTTGCAGGCCTGGGCAAAGAAGAAAACCGAGTCAAAATTTTATTGAATGACTTGCTGCAAGAAAAGCTTATTTGGCTCTGTGAAAATCAGTTGCAATTAGGAAGCAAGGTATAGCTTGATGTATTGCCATTCATATAAACTCTCTATTTTTTTTGGGGCGATGCCGGCCACCTTTTTCAGCTGAACTGAACATGCGAATTGCAATAAAAAGAATTAAGCATGAAAGCAGGTAGTTCCAAGAAATTCGCTCATTGAGAAAAATCCAGCCATAAAATCCACCAAAAACTGGAATTGAAAATGTTGTTAGCGATAAGAATGTTTCTGAATATTTATCAAGTAACCGAGCATATAAATTATTACAGATCATGTATTCGATAATGATGGTGCTTGCCAAGAGCCCAAAGAATGGGTAAAAATCGTGGATAACGATAGGGCCTTCAAGTACTGGAACTGTACATAACGCAAGAGTTCCTCCGGTGAGCATTGAATAGCCGTTGAGCGTGAGCGGAGAGTAGTGTCGTTCGTGTACAAGTTCTCGAATAATAAACCAGCCATAACTGTAGGCAGCTGCAGAAATAATAACGGCAATTTCTGGAAAAGAGATGAAAAACATGCCCTGTAGAAACTCTTCTCTTGGGGTTGTTGTCATGAGAATTGGAAAGAGACCAATGAAGCCAAGCGTAAGTCCTGCCCATTTTTTAAATGACATTTTTTCTTTGAAAAAAAGATAAGCAATTAGATATGAAGTAAAGGGGCCAAAGTTATAGAGTAAGCAGGCCTTTGATGATGGCATATAATTCATGCCCCAAAATTGTAGGACATAACTCAGAAAAATGGTGAAAAAGCTTACTTGAAAAAACAGCCAGAGATCTTTTTTTTGAATAATTAGTTTATGACGAGCGGTAAAAAGCTGATACGAAAAGAGAATAATTCCTCCTATAACCATGCTCATGCCGACAAAGAAAACTGGTTTCGTGTAGTTTAAAACGACTTTGCCAAGTGTGAAAGTACTTGCTAACAAAGCGTTTAAAATAATAATAGGTAGCATCTAGTACCGTATTAACTCCCTATAATAAACCGTGAAATAAACCTCATATTTTTTTGCAGATACTGGTTATACACTTTTTCTAGGCTTTTTTCTACACTAATTTAAGTATAGTTTTTTGTTTATAGGTAATGCTATGTTTTGGAATAAAAATGATTATTCATCAACAGGGAGGGTTGTGTATTTTTTTTGGAGATGCTTTTAGTTGCAGCACTTCACCAAAAGATGCCCAATTTGGATTTTTTTGCCAAAGTCTTTGTTCGCAACTTCCGGCACGTAGCCTGGTTGTTTTAAAACAGGTTCATGGGGTTGCAGGGCAATTTATTGATAAAATTAATAATGAAATTGAGATTTTTGAGCACGAAGGTGACTATTTAACGACCAATCAACCTGAAGTTGCTTTGGGGGTTTTAACGGCCGATTGTCTTCCAGTTGTGATGTATGATCCTGTTAACCATGCTATTGCCGTGGTTCATGCAGGTTGGCGAGGGTCCGTCGCCAGAATTGCAGCGTATGCACTTGAGAGTCTTGTACGCAATGTTGGTACTCAACCTAGCGATCTCCAAGTATTTTTTGGTCCTGCAGCCAAAGTCTGTTGTTATGAAGTTCAAGAAGATTTTTGTGATTTGGTAAAAGATAATCATTTGGCCAGTGGCGCACTAATCAAGAGGAATGGCAAAGTTTATTTTGATAAAGTTTTATTTAATAAGAGCTTATTAATTGAATTAGGAGTTAAGCCTGAAAATATCAACCAGCAGTACAATCAGTGCACTATGTGCACGCAAGGGTTTCATTCTCATCGCCGCTCCGGTGGACTTGCGGGGCGACAACTTACTTGTGCATTGCTTACTGATATTGAGTAAAAATAACGTTTTTAAGTAATTTTATAAAAGCGTGCACCATGAATTTGTACTTGAATTGTCGTATGCAAAAGAGGTTGGAGTTTTTTGCTCATCATTTTGTGTTTCTGAATCTTGGGTTATGATATTGAATTCAGGAGATAGTAATTTATTAATTTGTGAATCGGTTTTGAGCGTCCACTCAGTAATAAAGTCGGCAATATCTGTTGCAAGCTTGCCAAGCAGGTTTTTGCATTCTCCCATAATTTTATCGTCGCCTATTACTAATTGCTGTTCGATCTTTCTTGAAACTTCTTGCATGCCTTCCATGAGTGATGAGCGAATGTCCAGTGATGTTACATGAGTGTATCCACCAATTTCAAGGTATGAGCTAAGGCCTAGGGAGTTTTCTGAGCACATTTCAAATTCATTTTCATGATCTGGATCTAAGTTGCCTGCGCTTGGGTTTATATGAAATCCACCAGCAAGGATAATGAATCTATCCTGTTGTTCAATGAATGATTGACTCAGAAGCCACAAGGCATTTGCCTCTATCATGCTGTCCAGAGGAAGAAATTCCTCTTCGAGTGACAAAGCAAAGAGTTCTTGTCCATAAAGCCCTTCATTGAGAAAGTTTTTGTATTGTTGGCCTGATAAAAAGCGGGTGCTTTTCAGGTGGTTATTGCATGCATCAAAAAGTTCCTTAAAAATAGGCTTAAAATCTTTATCAGGTGTTCTTGCTTGGTACATTGTAATTTGTCCAAAGAGTTCTTCCATGAATAACCCAGATAGGTATTTATCAAAAAAATCGGGATGTTCTTCAATAAGTCCATCTAAGCCAAATGATGCAGCAATGTTATGAGCTTGCCGAACTTCAATACATTCAGTGTTAAGATTATTAATTGATGCTCTATCAAGATGAGGAAATTTTGTACACAGGCTTTCTGGTGGTAGGCAAAATGTTTGGAGGGTACTTATTTTATGGTTATTGCTGCAAAGAAAAGTATTAATATTCTCTTTAAGGTGGTTATCGAGCTGACACCACTCAGAGCTTGTGAAAGTCCCTTCAAAAAGGATTTTGGTAGTTGCTTTTTTGGCTTCAAGTTTTCGTGAAAGTTGATCAATAAGAATTGTTTGAACTTCAGGAAAATCTTTTGCTAGTTCGTGATGATCGCTTCCAAGTAATGCAACGATTACCTTTTTTCACCCGAGGCAAGTGTTATGGGTTTTGCAAGAACATCAACGCGGTAAATAAAAGCGTGCGTAGTCTGTGAAAAAAATAAGCTTATAAAAACAACAACAAGCGACAATGATTTCTTGAAAATTGTAGTAATCATAAGAATGGACTCCATTTCAATTTATTACTAATATATTTTCAACTTATCATTTTTTTGATTTTTGTAAAGAAACGACTTTTATGGGGGAAAAAATGGGTCTTTTAATAGGAGCAGGGTTAATTAGATAGCTTTTTCAAAGCCTGCTTTGCCGAAAACTCCAGCAACAGGGATGCTTCCATAAATAGGGAATTTGCTACACAGGGTCATAATTTCTGCTTTGAGATGAGTTAAAAAATGCTCATCGTCATGTCGTCTAATTGCCTCATCGATCCAATGAACCAATTGAACAGCTTCAAGTTCTGTAAAGCCACGTGTGGTGATTGCAGGTGTTCCAATACGAATGCCGCTGGTAATGAAAGGACTTTCGGTGTCCTGGAAGACCATGTTGCGGTTGAGGGTGATATTGCAACGCCCCAACGTCTCTTCGACGAGCTTGCCGGTAATTTTTGTTGTACTTGAGCTGGAGATAGCGCTTTTTTTCAGGTCGATTAAGAAGAGGTGTGTGTCAGTTCCACCTGAAATAACGTGGTAACCAAGCTCCTGAAATGTTTGCGCCATAGCTTGAGCATTTTTAATGACTTGCTCTTGGTAGGTTTTAAATGACGGTTCAAGTGCTTGGGTAAATGCTATAGCTTTAGCCGCAATAACATGGAGCAATGGTCCGCCCTGGCTCCCTGGAATAATAGTTTTATCAATGCTCGCACCAAATGGTTGCTTGCTCACAATTATGCCCCCTCGGGGACCGCGCAGTGTTTTGTGAGTAGTGCTGCTCACAATATCAGCATAAGGGACTGGGCTTGGAATAATCCCTGCAGCCACAAGGCCTGCGATATGGGCCATATCAACAAAGAAGAGCATATTGTGGGTTTTGGCAATGTGGGCAAGCCGAGCATAATCAATGAGGCGAGAATAAGCACTGGCGCCAGCAACCAACATTTTAGGTCTGTGCTGTGCGGCCAATTGTTCGATTTGATTATAATCAAGAAGCCCTGTTTCAGGGTTAATGCCGTAGTGGATCATATTATAAAGTTTTCCAGAGAAGTTCATTTTATGTCCATGGGTCAAGTGTCCGCCAGCATCAAGGCTCATAGCCAAAATAGTATCACCAAGCTGCAGCTGGCTAAAATAGACCGCCATATTTGCAGAAGAGCCGGAGTGCGGTTGTACATTCGCACAGTCAGCTTTAAAGAGTTCTTGAGCAAGCTGGATAGCCTTGCTTTCAATCTGATCAACAATTTCACAGCCGCCGTAGTAACGCCTTCCTGGATATCCTTCAGCATACTTATTGGTTAAAACCGAGCCTGTGGCGGCCAGTACATCTGGGTGAACATAGTTCTCAGATGCTATCAGGTTAACGCATTGTTCTTGGCGCTGCTCTTCTAGCTGGATGAGCTTAAAAATCGCGTTTTCCATCGGTTCTCCTCGGCTTTAACTCTTTAAAAGTATTGACTGTTAGTATTTATTTATTGTTATACTCGTAATTGAGTACATGCAAAGAGTACCATTTTTTACCTGAATTGTTGAACCTCGGGAGATTAGCTATGAAAAAGATTATTTTAGCAGGTTTAGTTGCTGCAAGTGTGTTATTACCACTTCAAGGACGCGGTGGGGATGCCGTTGTCGGTGCGCTTGGCGGTCTTGCAGTTGGTACCATGATTGGTCAGGCTGCAGCAGACTCATCAGGGCGTCGTGCAACTCGAGCTGAGGATGAAATTCGACGAGCAGAAGATCGGCAAGAGATGCGCCGAAACCAAGATCAAGAGCGAATTGCTCGTCTCGAGCGCGAGCTTGAGCACAGTAAATTAAAAACAAAAGTTAAGCATGCTCAACCTCAAGGAACCGATCCGTTGATGATTTTCTTAGTTGTCTTGGTTGGTTTACTCATGGCGGCCGTGGCAGGATTGGGCTTCGCAGTGCTTCGTCGTCGACCATAAAAATAAAAATTGAAGGGTGAATTTATGAAAAAATTAATAGTTATAAGCGTATTCGCCGTAATGTCACTTGCTGCGTGCTATCGAATTTATGCTCGAGGAGGTGGTGATTCATTTGCTGGCGGAATGGCGGGTGGCATGTTTGGTGGTTTGCTTGGTGGTACAATTGCTTCAAGTGCCAATCGAAGTGGTGATGATGGTGGATCGCATCGCGCAGTAAAAAATTTGCGTGAAGAAATGGACGATTTACGAAGAGCTTTGAAGGCTGATCTTGAGGGTTTAAATAATAAGATTGATAAAATTTGGCGAGAAGTGAAACAGCTTAAAAAGCAAGTCGGTAAGGCAAGAAAGTCTAAGAAGAGGCGAGCTGTTGAAGTCTAACTTGAGTAACTTATTCAAAAATATCTAAAGGCGCTGGTAAAAAAGCCAGTGCCTTTTCCGAAATTATAGTATCGTAGATTAGTGGGGTTAATTAACCCAAGAAATAAGTTTATGATTCCAGAACAATTCTATTGAGCTTTGGAAATAAATTTTTATCTAATACCAATTCTTTAATTTTGGATGTTGCCAGGTTAATTGCTTGAAGCTCATTAAATGATTTTGAAAGCTCTATAGATTCAAGGTTTCTTGTACACATAAGCATGAGGTTTCTTAAGTTGGGGCAGTTATCACCGGAAATGTTTAGATTTTTAATCTCTGAGGCTAGGAGGTTAATTTCATGAAGCCTATAAAACGATCCAGAGAGTTCAATCGATTCAAGGTTTCTTGTAGATTTAAGGCCAAGTTTTCTTAGGTTAGGGCAGTTGTCACCAGAAAGTTTCAGATTCTTAATCTTGGAGTGAGACAAACCAATCTTGCCAAGATTATTGAACGATCCTGAGAGTTCAATCGATTCAAGCTTAGGTGTAGATTTAAGACTGATTCTTTCTAAATTAGGGAAGTTATCGCTAGAAATTTTTAATTTTTTAATTACTGAATAAGTAATGTCTATTCTTCGAACTGTATTAAATGATCCAGAGAGTTCAATCGATTCAAGCTTGGGTAGCTCATGCAAATAGAGTGTTTTTAAGTTAGGAAAGTTGCCGCGAGAAAATTTTAGTTTTTTAATTCCCGTACCTTGGAGACCAATCAGTTCAAGATTATTAAATGATCCAGAGAGTTCAATCGATTCAAGCTTAGCTTCTAATGCGTTCATGCGTTGGGGATAAACATGAACAATGAGCTCTTTTAATTTAGGGTAGTGGCCAGCAATCTTCAGTTTTTTAATTCCTAATTCTGGTAAGTGAATTTCTTCAAGTTCATTAAATGATCCGGATATTTCAATTAATTCAATATTAGCTTTCACATCAAGCGGATCAAGATTTATTGTTGCAAGATTGATTAGTGCAAGATTGATTTTTTTTAGATTAGGGCAGTTGTCGCTAGAAAATGTTATTTTTTTTTGATTAATCTTATTTTCAGCGATAAACCACCTTATATCTTTAAAAAATTCATGTGCTTGCTCTTCCGTTTCAAATCTATCTGATTTTTTATTGTAAATTAAGGTTTTCACCTCGTGTTGCAGGACTTCATCTATGCTATTGTTTTTCAATCCAAGGAAACTTTCAATAACGGGTTGAATGTTTTTACACATTTGTTGGTCTTCCCATAAAAAGGACTGTAGTGCATTTTGCAATATTGATTTTCCTCGAGGGTAAGAAATAATGTTCTTTTTAAGCATCTCATGTAATTGTTTGAGCATGATAATAATTGAGGCGCTATCAATGATATTTTTTGAAAAAAGTTTATGCAGGCATGTTGTTACAACAGATTTTGTTTCTGATAACAATAAAATCTGTTCTCCAGTTGAGTTTTGTAATATCTGGGTATGGTGACAAGAAATCTCTTCTACAGGCTTTCTATCTATTGGAATAAGGCTCGTAATTGAGTCAAATTGTGCGTGGCCAGGTGTAATTTTCATCAAAAATTTAAAATCTTGGTTAACCTGTATGGTGATTTTTGCAGAACAATCTTTACGTTTATCAGAAGCGGTGTAGGTTGCAACATCATTAAAGCGAATATCTATATTTTGCTTCTCAGGAGCAACTCTTTTAAAAAAGGTTTCAAGTCCATTCTCCATCCATTTCCTTACATCTTGGGCGTACTGATTGTCGTTATGGAAGAATGGTTCTTGTTGAAGTTCAAGTTCAAAAACAACGTTGAGTACTCGCATGATGTTAACAAGACCGCTATCAACTTCGTTATCATTATTGCAACTAAGTGGAAGATATTTTTTATTGTAGCGAATTTTAGAATCAAGATTATTTACTACTTTGCTCCAAGCATTACGTATTGTCTTTTCACCTGAGTTTGCTTGTTCAGGTTTTTGAAGTTGATAAAATGCTTCAAGCATATCAACTGTTTTTATGTTCTTAATTTTTTCCAGAGCATGATGCAAATTCCAATCTTTGGTTTGTTTGTTATACAAAGCTAAATTACACAAGTGACGAATAGTTGTTTCGGTACAATCGGCAAAAGCTTTGTTTTCAAGTAATTGATTGCTTTCTCGGTTATACCCACACGCAAGACCATTGTTGACTGGTTTGCATCTCCGTGCATATGGAATAACACTTTCGATCAAGTCTTTATTTTGAATTACCCAGAGGTCGTCAAGTGTTACATCGCAATCTTTTTGTGCAATAGATTTTTGGAGATCGGTTTTATCAATTAAACCGCTTTCAAACATTACTTCATGATCAACAATTTGTTCATCTAAGTTATTAATAAGATTTGGAATTTCGTCTGAACCGAATTTTAAACAAAAGAAAGCATTGAGTAGCATCTCAGCTGTGTATTTTGGGTAAAATGTTGCTTCGGTATATTTTTCAAAATGTATGTAATGTTCAGGGTTAGATGCATGAAGTGTTTTGCGATCATCGCGCTCTTCGAGCTCTATGCATTTGCACAGGACAGATAAGAGCTTTTGGGCCTGTGGCAAAAATATGCGAAAACGTCGATTGTTACTTAAAAAATTTTTAAAAAATTCTTTATCAACTTGATTTTGAGCCGCTGATTGAAGTCGCTTGATAATACTTCCAAAGTTATTACCAAATTCATTCCCGCCCATGAAGAGTAACTTTTCCCCATTATTCATGATTTCAAAAGACTTAACTGTTGTTCTAACTTTTGCACAAAAATTCAAGAGTGTAGCGATATCTTCAACGTTTAATTGAGCCCCAATACTTTGGGTGTTATTTGTCATAGCAGTCAACTGGCCCGCAGGTGATGGGAACAACAAGATTGCGAGCGCTGCAAATGGATCTCCTTTGGGTGCTGAGTCCTGAATATATAAGCGACGCCCCTGGACGTCTATTGGTCCTGGAATGACATTGTAAAAACGGATTGCATGTATAGTTCCATTTTTAAGTGCAGCACAACCAATGTTGGGTGCGTATAGTTTATTGCCATTGAAGTGCTTAAAAAGGCCTTTTAATGCCAAGGGTGAGATATTTGCTTGTGAGGAGCTCAAGTAAAATGTTGAAAGAAGAATTAAATTCAATAAAAAACGCATAATATTCATCATAACCTTTTTAATAGCTAGTAAGATTTTTTATTGGAATAGACTTTCTGGTCCTAATTTTTTTAAGTATAAATAAATTACGTATGTGGCGTATTATACCTGTATTATCAATGACACGCTATTAATCTTTTGCTCGTTAAGATTCAATTTATTTGCATAGATGATTTTTTATCCCCTGATATGTTATCTTTTGAAAAAACTATTTTTTTAAAACAGAATAAAAGGAGCTTTTATGTGTCGATCATCTCTGCGCTTCATGCTTATGCTTGCCGCTATGCACTGCATGCCAGGCTGTCTATCATCTGAAAAAAGTAGCCCTGTATTGCATATGAAAAATATCACTCTTAGTGAAAAACCCACTCCAGCAATTATTCTTGGCGGTGGCATTGCAGGTCTAACGGCAGCACTTTACATGGCGCAAGCAAACATTCCATGTATAGTTATTGAGGGATCAAAGCCTGGAGGTGCGCTTGCTCAATCGCACTCTGTGCGCAATTGGCCAGGGAAAAATGATGTTCCAGGTGCTCAAATTGTTTCAGAAATTAGAGATCAGGTTATTTCAAATAATGTTCCAATACTTGCCCAAGAAGTTATTGGGGTTGATTTTTCATCATGGCCCTACAGTATCAAAACTAGGCAGCTTACCGATGGTCAAGTAATCGAATACAAGGTTCTTTCTTGTATTATCGCTATGGGAGCGGAGCCAAACTTTTTGGGTATTCCTGGGGAGACTGGTAATAATGGTTATTGGGGGCGCGGTGTCAGTAACTGTGCTGTCTGCGAAGGGTCACTTTACAAAGATAAAACAGTGGTGGTAGTTGGCGGAGGAGATGCTGCTATTGTTGAAGCTGGTTATCTTTCGAATATTGCCAAAGAAGTACATGTGCTTATTCGTAAAGATGTTTTTCGCACCAAAGACATTCAAGCACGTGATCGAGCATTGCATAAAGCAAATGTAAATGTTCAATTTAATACTCAAGCAAAAGAAATTTTGGGTGATGGAAAAAAAGTAACCCAGGTTATCGTTGAAAATAGCAAAACTCATGAGCGTAAAGTGCTCGATGTAGATGGTTTTTTTCTTGCTATCGGTTCACAGCCTAAAACTGCAGTTTTTAGAAATCAGCTTGAACTTGAACAGCGTGGATTTATTATATTAAAGGATCAGCAAAGAACTTCAAAGCCAGGGGTATTTGCAGCTGGGGATGTTTGTGATCCTATTTTTATTCAAGCGATTACCTCTTCAGGTCAGGGATGTATGGCCGCTTTGCAAGCAAAGAAGTTTTTAGAAGATGTTGGTTTTGAAGTAACATTTCAAAATCAACATCAACAAGAAGAGGGCGTTAGTCATGACGTGCGTGTCTCTGAATCTGTGCGTGTTGCAAAAGAACCCGAGCATGAAGGTAAGCGACGTCGTGTGCACGAACCAAAAGATTTGAGAGAATTTGTTCGTTTAACTGCCCGTGAGCAGCTGCCATCCGTTATTGACTTGTACTCAACATGGTGCATGCCCTGCAAGCGTATGGAGCCTATTTTTGATGATCTGGCAGAAGTTTATAAAGATAGAGTAAACTTTATTAAAATAAATGTCAGCAATAGTGTTCCGAGTGCCGGCTCACTGGTTAAAATGTTGCACGGTAATGAAGTGCGAGCAGTTCCGACGTTCTTGTTTGTACGTGATGGTAGAGAAGTTGGGCGCATTGGTGGCATGTGTACCCGTGAGCAGCTTAAGCAGGGAATTCAAGAGATATTACTTAAAAAAAAATAGACAGGAGCAGTGATGAACAAGATTTTTAATCAGCTTATTTTAATCAGTATTATTGTCTGTTGTAGTTTGTACGACATGCAAGCAAAGTTGCATATTTCAAGTTTAAATCGGGCAGAGCAGCCAACGTCGGTGATAATTCTTGGAGGTGGACTTTCAGGTCTTGCAGCGGCATCGTGTTTTACTGAAAACGGTGTTTCGTGCTTAGTTATCCAAGGACCTGTGCCTGAAGGTGCACTCATGAAGGCAAGAATGGTGAGAAACTGGCCAGGAAAACCGGGAGCTGCTGGTTCTGACATTATCGATGAAATGAGCAGCCATGTTCAGGCAAATAAAATCCCTATTCTTGAAGAAGAAGTCATTAATGTTGATTTTTCATTTTGGCCCTATCGAGTTACAACTCGACGCCTTGATGACGGTGTTATTGTTGAACGAACTGCTTTGAGTTGCATTATTGCTATGGGATCTGAACCTAATTTACTCGGTATTCCAGGTGAAAGCGGTGATAATGGGTATTTTGGAAAAGGGGTTTGTACCTGTGTTTGGTGTGATGGTCCTTTGTATAAAAATAAAAAAGTTGCCGTTATTGGAAGTGGGCAATCGGCTATTTTTGAAGCAACGCATCTTGCAAGTATTGCTCGAGAGGTGTTAATTGTTGCGCGTGAAGATCGTCTTGCGGCTCGAGATCCTCAAGAATTGGATCGCTTATTAGCAAGGCCAAATGTTAAAGTTGTATTTAATACTGATGCGCAAGAAGTTAAGGGCGATGGTAATGCCGTAACGCAGTTAGTTGTGCGGAATAATAAAACAAATCAACAATCGACTATTAACGTTGATGGTATCTTTTTAGCGATTGGATCTCGACCAAAAACATCACTTTTTAAGGACCAAATAAAACTTAATGAACGAGGAACAATTGAGCTTGGTATAAATCAAGCAACATCAAGAGAGGGTGTGTTTGCTGCCGGTGAGGTCTGCGCGAGCAGGTTTTCCTCCGCAATAGCCTGTGCTGGGCAAGGTTGCATTGCGGCGATTCAAGCAAAAAACTTTCTTGAAGAGGTTGGTCTTCCTTTTTCAGCTCAAAAAGATTGGGGATACAATACTCGAAGTGATTTAGGATTGCATCATGATTATGTTGCGAGTGATGAAAGTAATATCAGTGAATATCGAGGAGCAAGTGAAATTTATACACAGGATGATTTTAAAAAGCTTGTTCTTGATGCTTCATTGCCACTGGTTATCGATTTTTATTCTCCAGCTTGTTCATCGTGCAAGCGCATGATGCCTGTTTTTGAAGAGCTTGCAAAGGGATATCAAGGCAAAGTTAATTTTATCAAAGTGAGTATCTCCAATATGGATATTGAAGCTGGCTTATTGGTAAAAAGACTTCGCGGAACTGAAATTAAAAGCGTGCCAACGTTTTTATTGGTGCGCAGCGGAAAAGAAGTTTCTCGGGTTATTGGCGTGCTGACGCGCGATCAGCTTAAGCAAAAAATTGATCAAACTTTCCGTCTATAAAATGTAGGAGGAGGTTGCAGAGGATTCTTTGTGACCTCCCCTATAATTTATTGAGAGATGGTCTGTGGATTCAGCCCGAAATGGATTAAAAGCTTGGTGTCAGCAGGAGTTGCATAGGGGCTTGCGGCTATATCAAGCCAAAGGTCGGGGTGATCCTGGAGGTTGAAGAACACTTGCTGAGTTGGTAAATTTTTTAAATCGACAAAAATTGTTATAAGAAAATTTTGTGAACCATGTTTGCTGAGTAGGGCGGCTTGAATAAGCCCTTTGTAATCAATTACTTCTGGAGATGTAGATAGAAGTTCATTATAAAGCTTCTTAAATTTTTGAAGATAATCAATTCGTTTATAGTAATCATCGCATTTATTGGATTTTTCAATGATTTTTTTGAGAGGGCGAGTTATGAGTTGCTTATGTGCTTGTTTAATCTTTTCGTCTTCTCTTTTCTTATGCTCAAGGGCAAGAAGTTTAGTTTGAAGGTCTTCTTGTTCTATGCGAGCTGCATCTTCAATCTGGTTCATGTATCTAATAATTTCTTCTGAAGATGGCATAAGCAGATTTGTGCATTGTTCAAAAATTTCGCGTTGGTATTGCAGAGGTGGCTTGATTGTAATGAACTGTAGGAATTCATAGGGGATTTTTTGTAGGTCACATACCGGAAGCTCAAGCTTAGGAATTACAAGTGTTTGTTGCTCGGTTTGTGGTGCCCTACAAAGAGGGCATACAAGAAGAGCAGGTTTTGCAAGCTCTTCAACTTCATCGATTGTGAGTGGATGATTACATGCATAAGGAAAATACAGCTCCATTCCAGGTTCAAAGGTATTAAGATAAATATATGAGTGACTGCCAAGTGTAAAGCGTGTACCATCTTGAGAAAAAATAGTGTACTCAGTTTGAGAGTCTATTGTTTGAACTTGAATCATACGTTGAGTTTGAGATAGAGAGAGCAGCAGGGTTTGGCCTTCTTTAATAAGCTGATTAAAAAGAGGCTCATTAATTAATTTTGTTTCTAATGGATCATCTACTTTTTTAGAATCGATATTTTCTAACTGATCAGCAGAGTCGAATTCACCTTCGAGTCGTCGATATTTGAGCTCCCCATCAGGTTCAGATGGTGTATTTTCATAATAAGATCGACTGCGTTTATTCTTATTATTTGTATTCAATTTTTCTGGTTCGTGCATGCATTCGATTGGTGCATTGCTTACAATAATTCCTGCAAAAAGCACTGATAAAAACTTTGTATTCATGAAATAACCCCCCACTTATATAGGTTTAAGATAGCACAATAAATTCTAATTGTAAATACCGGCAGGGAGGGTTATTGATTACAAAAAAGCTTTGAATTTATTCATTTGAGCAAAATAAAAAATTAAGCTTAATTTTTTATTTCAGACTTACAATTTTGATGTATAAAGTCTTAGTTAGTGGGCTTTTTCAGGAGGGGAAAAGTAATTCTTTTTATTGATATTATTGGGAATGGTGGTACCATTAATCTTGCGATTTTGAAACTGTGGGGCATCTTAGCATAAACATAGCGAAATTGCGATCTAGATTTGATTATTGGGTTGGGGTACCGTGGGAAAAATTTTACGCAGTGGGTGTTTGTCGCTTCAAGCGATATTCATCACTCTTATTCTCTGGTGTGCGGTTGTTGAAGCTCAGCAGCCCGCACCGGAAATTCTTGATCGTTTCATCGATGACAAACAGCTTGAAAAAATTCTTGAGCCTGCAATGCTTGCAGCTGAAAAATATTGCTCAGATGAGTATATTGATCAACTTGTTAACAAAGAGCATTACCAGTGGATGTGGCAAGAAAATTTTAATAACCAACTCCTTGCTCGTCTTCCACTTGTTCACAATATTGAACTTGGCATTTATGCAAAAGATCTCATGAAGGGTGGGTTTCTTGCAGGCGACTGGATGATTGAATGGCTGCTTTATACATGGTGTCATTCATACATTGTGAACCTTATGTTTGACCATGTAGTATTGCATTGCGATGACTATCTTAATCTTTTGCAGTCGGTGAGTGATGGTAAATTTCCGGCAGATCAGCTCGCAGGAAAGATGCATGAAATTGGCCCTTTCTCCGTGCAAAGCACCATAAAACAAGCATTGCCTCTATTAGATAAGCAGCTTATTGGCATGGCTATGATGGCCGTTGTTGTTTCTCAATCAATGCTTTGGAGCAAGAAATCACTCTTTTTGGTTGATGAGCCCGATTTATCAGCATTTTTTAAAGTGCCTGAAGTGCATGGCAATAAGCCAATCAGTTTATTTTCGTTTGTCGAAAAAAACCCTCTTCTTTCTATGCCCTTGTATCCCATGCGTGGCGGTGTTATGAACACTGTTAATATGGTTTTTAGATCGTGGGGATTACTTCCAGAGTGGAGCGATGCTTGGTATGTTTCTTTGGGGACTCAAATTTCATTTATGCTTCTATTTATAAATCGTACCTATACAACTAAATTTTCTACAAGTTGGATAAAGTGGTCAACGCAATCCACCGATATTTTTCGTACCTTGCTTGATGCCTACCAAAAGTCGCTGTCTGATGAAACGATCAGCGATCAAGCTCGAGTACACATTAAAGATATGCTTAAACGATATATTGCACAGGGGCATACTCTTTCATTTATTGAATGGATGTCGCTCAAAATTTTTTGGTATGGAATATGGCAAACAGCAGTGAATTGCACCTTGGCGCTTCCCGCATGGATAAAAATTGGTAAAAGCGCGTATCAGCTTTATAAGACTGTTAATAATGACTCTGAACCAGATCTTGAATTGGAGATTGTATGAATTTTTTAAAATTAATTGTGCTCATGTCAGTATGTTTGGCATCATCGTTTCTATGTGCTGATGAATCGGTTCTTCTTGATATTGGTGGTGTTAAATTTTCACCAGAAGCTGCATCAAAAATGGTTGCAGGTTCTGTTCAAGTAATTAATGAAATAGCCCAACGCAAGCGTGAAAAAATTGAAAAAGAGCTTGCTGTCATAACGCAAGAACGTGCTGCTCTTGGAGCTCAAAAAGATCTGTATCAAATTGGGCAATCTGAATTTGAACAAAAAGTTAAAGCACTTGATCAAAAAGCCGCACGTCTTGAACGTTGCCTTGAAAATTCAGAAAAAGCGGGCGAGCAAGCTGCTGCAACGGTGCAAAATGCAATGCTTGCAGGTTGGAATACTTTTCTTGATGTTCGACGCGATGAAGCAACACGAAAAACTCAAATAGCGGTTGCCGGTGTCAGTAAGGCTGTTGAGAATGAAGGAGCCTTGCAACGGCTTGAATTTTTATCCAAAAAAATGACCGAGCCTGAAACGTTGGTGCGTTTTGGTGGGTTCATGGTTTTGACTTCATGCGGCATGGTGGGTGGTTACTACGGCCTACGAATTCTTTCAAACCATATTCAGTCGCTGATGGGCATGCCAACACTTGTGCGAGAATCATCGCGCAAATCGGCTATGGGTTATTGGATGCAAAGCATTAATGAAAAACTTTTTGGTCCGGGCGATACGCTACAGCCGCTTGAAGAAATCATTTTAAGTGCTGAGTTAGATCTGCAAATTAAGCAACTTGCCGATGATGTGCGAACGAGCTACATCAGCGCTCTTCCCTTTAGAAATCTATTGCTCTACGGCCCTCCAGGTACCGGAAAAACTATGATTGCAAAAGCGATTGCTCGAACATCTGATTTGGATTTTGCATGTGTTTCAGGCGCAGACTTTTCTCAGTTTGCACAAGGAAATGATGTTGAGCAACTTCATATTTTACTTGATTGGGCTGCAAAATCTGAACGAGGGTTAGTACTTTTTGTTGATGAGGTTGATGCGTTTGCTCGCCGCCGCGATCAGTCAGATGATCGATGGGTTAAGTTGCTCAATGCATTTCTTTCTCGAACCGGAGAGCTTTCAGAAAAATTTATGATTATTGCTGCAACTAACCATCTTGAAATGCTTGATAATGCATTTCTAAGTCGTATGCATAAGCGTTTGTATGTTGGTCTTCCGGGGCAATCAGAACGTGTGCGCATGATTAAGCAGTATCTTGAGAAATATATTGCGCATGACAAGCGCACTGTTCTATGTAAGGGTAAGCGCGTAGAGGCATCGCTCACTATTTCTGCAGATGTTGATGAAACCTATCTTGAACAAGTAGCAGAGCGTATACAGGGATTTGCAGGGCGAGATATTGCTTTTATGATTGATGAGCTTCGTGCTATTTGTTATCGAAGCCCAGTGCTCTTATTGACCAGAAATATTTTTGATGCGCTGATTGATCAGACTCTGCATAATAGAGCGCAAGAAGCTCTAGTAAGTGGCGTTGCAGGGCCCGCCGCTTAGTTGTCAGAGTTCACCTTTAAGCTTTGAAAATTTGCATTCAACAGAGCATCAAGCGCGTATTGATTATGATTTCTTTGAGCAAGATCAAGAGCATCTTTTCCATCTTTGTGCCGTTTGATCTTAAGATCTCTTTTGTCATGGCAATATTTTTGCACAACAAAATCAAAAACTTCTGGCTGAAGATTTTTTGTTGCAACCATTAAGTCTGTTGAACCATAATTATTTATATTTTCGACTTCTATTCCAGGGATATCATAAAGTTTTTCCACCATGTGCAGCGTGCCTATTTCAAGGGCTTTACACAAGGCGGTTCTTTTGCGGTAGTCACGAGCATTAATAGGGCAATTTTCTTTGAGATAATATTCTAAAAACAGATCAAATATATCGTTGTCTCCAGTTTCAATAGCAAGCATAAGCATTGTTTTTCCGTTTGCATCACTGATTAAAATGGAGTGACAGAGTTCCTCAACAAAACGACGGTCTTTGAGTTTGAATCGATATTTTTCGATCATTCGAAAGTATTTTAGCGTGTAAATTTGTTTAGATACTAAATCTTGATTTTGAATAAAGCTCAGAAGTTTAACGTAAATTTGTTCTACCTCATTTTTTTTAAAATCTAAATCAAAGCATCGACTGACTACTCGTATGAGATTTCCATTTATATGAAGATTGCGAATGAATTTTTTTTGATTTTTCGAAAAAATTTTATTCATAAAAGTAACTGGATATTCGGTGAGAGCTAAAAACTCTAGTTGGGCTGGAGTAAATTCTTGGTGTGCGTTTTGCCATCCAAAAGCAGAAAAACTATAAAATATTGTGATGAAAAAAATGGATAGAAGTGTAGCGTGCATTATGAATCTTTTTTTCTTGAGTAATTAACGGTCTATGAATTGCATGATGCCTAGAGATTTTTGCATTGCCGGGGTTCCTATTTCTTGAGCAAGATCATAGGCTGTTTTGCCATCTGCTGCGCGAGCATTCAAAGGGCATTGTTGCTTTTGATAATATTTGAAAAAGAGTTCAAAAATAACATCATTTCCTGTTTTTATTGCAAGCATGAGGCCGGTTTCTCCTTTTTCGTTAACAAGAGAAGAGAAATTAGTTGTTTGTATAATATTTTCTATTTTAAGATTTTCACTATCAACAGAATAGTTTCCTGAAATTATAGAGGCAAGAGCCTGAAGAATATAGAATCTTTTACGTGCAAAGTTATTATTGATAGCAGAGTATCCTTCGATGAGTAAGGGCATTGCAAGAAGTTTTTCTAAAATTTCTTGCGCATAAAAATTGTCATCGCGGTCTTTGATTGCATGATAGTGTTCCATTAGTTTAATCAGATTACCGTTATCATAGAGGTAGTGCATAAATATTTGTTGATCATTACTGAATGCTGTATTTCGTATATAACTTGTATCATTTGATGTTCTAATAATTTCAAAGTGATCAAGCGTAAAACTTTGGTAGGAGTTTTCCCAGCAAAGTGCCGAAGAAAAGAATGAAAATATTGTTGCAACGTATGTTGCATATTTACCTATCATAAGGACCTTTACGGCATAAGAGAATATTTTTTAGATGTTGTTATTTTGGTTCAGCCAGTTTAATGTGCAGTTTTTTAAGTTGTGTATCATCAACGGCTGATGGGCTTTTAATCATTAAACAGCTGCCATTGCTTGTTTTTGGAAACGCAATAACATCACGAATTGATTGTGTGCTGCCAAGAATCATAATGAGTCTATCGATACCCAGTGCAATTCCACCTTCAGGAGGGTAGCCAAAATTCTGAGCATCAAGCAAGAATCCCATAACTTCTTTCATTTTCTCTTCAGAAAGACCCAAAACATTAAAGATTTTTTTCTGTAACTGCGCGTTATGAATACGAATCGATCCGCCGCCGAGTTCTTCACCGTTGCATACCAAGTCGTAGGCTCGTGCCTTGACCTGTGCAAGATCTTGCTCTTCCCAACCGTCGTGTGGGCTGGTGAATGGGTGATGACGTGCGTACCAGCGCTGATCATCTTTGTTCCACTCAAACATTGGAAAGTCTGTAACCCAGAATATTTTGTGTTGAGCAGCATCAATCAGATTAAGTACTTTACCCAATTCAAGCCGTAATTGCCCGAGTGTTGTCCAAGCGTCCTCAAAGTTTCCTGCAACCAAAAAAAGTGTGTCGTTTGTGGTGAGGTCAGGTACAAATTGTTGTGCTTGACTGAAAAAATCTTCAGGCAAAAATTTTGCAATCGATGATTCAGGGTTGCCATTGTCGGTAAAACGAACTGAAACGAGGCCTGCGGCACCAAATTCTTTGGTTGCTTTCAGGTTCCAAGCGTCAAATTCTGAGCGAGAGAATTTGTGATTTTTAATGCATAAAGCACCAAGTTTGCCGCCAATTTCAAGGGCTGTTTTAAAAAAGGGAACACTTGTTGTTGCAAATAGTTTCGTGCAATCATGAATTTCAAGATCAAACCGCATGTCCGGCTTGTCCGAGCCAAAGCGCATAAAAACTTCGTCATAGGTATAGCGTGCAAGTGGTAAGTTTAACTCGTAGTTTAAAAACTTTTTCCAAAGCAATTGAACAAGTCCTTCGCAGACATCTTGAATATCTTGTTCATTAATAAAAGCCATTTCAACGTCGAGTTGCGTGAACTCAAACTGTCGATTAGCGCGCAAATCTTCATCGCGAAAGCAGCGAGCAATTTGGAAGTAACGCTCAAAGCCGCCAACGGTCAGAAGTTGTTTGTAAATTTGTGGAGATTGAGGCAAGGCATAAAAAGTTCCAGGTTTGATGCGTGCCGGAACCAAAAATTCACGTGCACCTTCTGGAGTGCTTTTATGCAAAATTGGAGTTTCAATTTCTAAAAATTCAAGATTATTAAAATAATTACGCATGGCAAAAACAACATCATGCCGGAGCTTGAGGAGACGTTGAAGTTGTGGACGTCGCAAATCTAGATAGCGGTATTCAAGTCGTAATTCTTCGGAAATATTTGCGTCATCAAGTTGAAATGGAAGAGCGGCTGATTTGCTCAAAATTTCCATAGTTTGAACTTTGATTTCAAATGCACCCATCTTGAGCTGCTTATTGATGTTGCCTTCTGTTCGCTTGGCAACGGTGCCAGTAGTAGCAAGGACAAATTCAGATCTGATGGTGTGAGCTTGCTCACATGCTGGCGAAGAGTCTTGAGGATCAAGAACAAGTTGAATAATCCCGCTTTGATCGCGCAAATTAATGAACGTGAGCCCGCCAAGGTCTCGTCTGCTATCAACCCAGCCGACAACATGAACTTGTTTGCCAACCATCTGTTCATTAATTTTTCCGCAGTGTGCGGTGCGCTTAAAGTGAGCCATTTAAAAAATCCTTTGTTTAAAAACTCCAAAAAAGGAGGTATATAGGCTATTGTAGCACCTTTTTGCAAAAGCAAAAGACCTAAGGTTCATACTTTGTAATTTAAAATTTGTTTGTATTTGTTATAAGGTTTTTAGTTAGATTCAAGTTTTTTGTGATTATGGTATGCCTGAAAAGGCTCTAAAAAATTAATAGATTTTAGTGCTTTTTTTTCAAATAATTATCAGCGACGCTCATTAATTCAAGCAAGCGTTTTGGGTTCATTTTTTTTAAGAGTGAAACAACAAGATTCATCCGAGGATTAGCACTGAATAATTTGGCATGTTGATGAATAAAATTCCAATAAAGCGCATCCCAAAGCTCACACCAAGCGCCCTTTTTATAATCAGACATTCCCAAAATATATTTTGAACTTGAGCAGTATGGTTTTGAGGTCATGCTTCCTCCATCAGCGTACTGACTCATGCCATAGACATTGGGTACCATGACCCAATCGTATGCATCAATAAAGAGCTCCATAAACCATTGATACACATCATCAGGGTGAATTTGTGATAGAAGCATGAAATTACCGATTACCATGAGTCGTTCTATATGATTTGTATAAGCGTATTTCAAAACATGATTTATGCTTATATCAAGGGGAGTAACGCCGGTTGTTGCCTTCCAAAAACCTTTTGATAGTCGTTTTTTATGTTTAAAAAAATTACTCGATTTTTGCGATTTGCCGGTTAAACAATAAACTCCACGAACGAATTCTCGCCATCCTATAATTTGACGGATAAATCCTTCAAGTGAGTTAAGAGGAATTTCTTCTTTATTTGCATATTCAAGAGTCTCATTAATAACTGTTTGAGGAAGCAACAGTCCCGAGTTAAGCAGTGGTGATAGCAGCGAATGAAAGGATATAGGATTTGATTCTTTCATTGCATCTTGATAAGAACCAAAAAGTTTTAACTTAGTTTTTAAAAAATTTCCAAGCCACTTCAAGCTCTGTGCGGTTGTGACTGGATATATAAATGAATCCGAAACCCCAGGATTATTTGGAAAAAGCTTTTCAATATAACTTCGGGCTTCGCGAACAAAAGAACTTTGATTTTTTTTAGGGATACTCGGAATTTTAAGATGAGGTGGTATTGGTTCACGATTTTGAGAATCAAAGCTCCAAGTTCCTCCTAATGGTTTTCCTTGTATCATCAGAATGTTAAAACGCTTACGCATTTTTGTGTAAAAAGAAGCCATTGTATGGCGCTTTTTGCCAGGAAGCATTTTTATAATATCTTCCTGCGTAAGCAAAAAAATCGGTGTGTTGTGAACTGATAGCGCCAGTTTAAAGCTTTTTGCTTCTGCAGTTAATCGTTTCATGAGTTCATGATCAACGACATCAAACATATCGAGGGTACTGATTTTATTCTTTTTACAAAAATCGAAGACTTTTTTTAATCCATTTTTACATACGTGATAATCAAAATACTCGACATCAATTCCTTTTTTTTTAACCATGGCAGCATATGCTTTCATGCTTGCACGATGAAAGATTAATTTTTGTTTGTGAAAGTTCATTCGTCCAAAGAAGTGGTTATCTTCCACAAGAATGACATGAGCTGCTGTCTTTAATAATTCCTGAGATTCAAATAATTGATGAGGAAAAATAAGAAAGGTTTTTTTTGACATATATTAATCCTAATCATGAGCGGATCAATTTATTCACCCTGTAATTTGAGTAATAATATACGATAGCATGCTCGCCAAGCCTGTCATAAAAGTACCCCAAGCTAAATCAATAACTGTGATTACCATTGGCCAATCATTAAGCGTTGCGTGGTTCGTTAAATCATATGCTGCATAAGCAACGAAGCCAAAAAAAGCCCCATTTAAAAAGACTGTACTCGTTGGGTAGGAGTTTTGAAGTGCCGGAGAAAGAATAAAGTGCACAATTCCATAGGCATAAATAATGTAAAAAAAAATGGCGGGGAGTAATACAAAATTTCCACTCATCAAATGCGAAAGCTGTTTCATGTACAATATTTTTGCTGTGCAAAAAAGCCAAGTTCCATCAATAATAAGTAAAGCGAGTAAAGAGGTTATATAAGAGATATAAATTTTTTGTATCACACCCTTCTCCTTTCATTCTTGAGTCAATTATATAAAAATGATTAACTCGTCAGAGTATTTTTTTTGATACAGGTTTTTTATGTTTTTACAAAAATTATTAAATCTACTTGACCGTATTGGATGGTCCATGCTCCTGGCAATCTCGTAGGATCAAAAAGTAACGACAAAAAACCTTAGCATTTTCATGTTAGAATCCTGAGGTTATTGACTTTTTAATTGCAAATTCAAGTGTTGTAATTCAAGAAAAAACAGAAATAGCTCAAGTAATAACTTTATAGGACTTTGCAGTCAGATGCAAATCCCCGCTCAGCCTGCCTACGTACGTATAATGTTATATTCTAGACTTATCGGCACGTTATCGGCATACTAAAATTATCAGTGATGCCGATAATGTGCCGATAAAAAAGGGAATTTCATGGTAAAGTTTGATCCTCGATTTTCTATAACCCCTCAAATTGTACAGTATCTCATGCGTATTGAGGCAGCAAAACAAGAGATTGCAATGCTACCCATTACTCCAACGGTGCTTGCAAATCTCAGGGAAACAGCGCGTCTTGCCTCAACTCATTATTCAACCATGATTGAGGGTAATCGGTTGACGCAAGAGGAGGTTAAACTAGTTCTCAAGGAAGGGCAAAGTTATGCTGGTCGAGAGCGTGATGACCTTGAAGTAAAAGGCTATTATGCAGCACTTGATATGATTGAGCATTTTTGTGCTCAAGGTAAGCCGCTAACTGAAAAAGTTATTCAAAAAATTCATGGGTTAGTTATTGGTGGTGGGAAAAAAATAGTTTCCCCTACACCGTATCGTGATGGGCAAAATGTTATTCGTGATGCCGCAACAAGGCGAATTGTTTATTTACCACCCGAAGCTCAAGATGTTTTACCGCTTATGCATGCACTCATTGTTTGGATAAAAAAGCAAGCTACATTACCAGCGCCGCTTGTTGCAGCACTTGCTCATTATCAACTGGCAACAATTCATCCTTACTATGATGGCAACGGTAGAACTGCGCGTCTTTTAGCAACTTTAATTTTGCATATGCGAGGATATGATTTAAAACGAATCTATTCGCTTGATGAATATTATGCACATAACTTAAATGCCTACTACCAGGCTTTGAGCGTTGGTCCTTCTCATAATTATTACGAAGGGCGTGCGCAGGCTGATGTTACCGATTGGGTTAACTATTTTTGCGCAGGTATGGCTGAATCATGTGAGAAAATAAGAAATCAAGCACGTGGTGCATTGCAGCGTGGAAAAGCTGATCAATCACAACAGCTAAGACTTTTGGATTCAAAACAACGTAAAGCGCTTGATCTTTTTAGACAATATAAAACTGTGTCTGCTCAACAGATTGGAGCCATTTTTGGATTTAAGCCTCGAACTTCTAGTGAGCTCTGTCGTCGTTGGGTTGATGATGGATTTCTTGTTGTAGTTGATACGTCTCGCAAAGCAAGAACGTATCAACTAGCAGCTTTTTTTTCGGATTTACTTAACTCTTAAGAGTGTTTTTTTGATACAGGTTTTTGATATTTTTACAAAAATTATCAAACTTTGATTTTAAGCTCGTCAAGAGGCTTTGTGGTGGTTCTTGTATTTTAATGGCAACTGATTCAACTCCTTCAACTGACGATGCTTCGTGTGCTCGAATTTTGTCACGAACCTTCATTAAAATAATTCCAAGGTTGTTGTAACCAGCCTTGCCTGTTTTAGGATTGATTCCAATTCCCCAATATGTGTCAGGTGCTGCATGTTCAACAAGAACTTTATTCCCTGTACTCAGAAGAAGCTTTTTTAAATCAGCATGTTGTTTGAATTTTGCTTTAACTGCTCGATACATGGCGCCCCACTTAATTGCGGACCATTCATCCTTAGGAATAACTGCATGTTGATTTCGGTCTGCCCTTGCAGCATTAAATGCATCGCGTCCTGATCTACATTTTGTTCGAATATATTCTTGAATTCCTGGATTGTTAGGAAATCTTTGTGCTTGAAAATAATGTTCTGTCGTTGGCCATTCTTTTCCATCAAGTAAGATAGGAGCTGAGTAAAAGTTGGTAAACTCGTAGTAGGGCTCCCCACGATTATAAAATAAAATATCTTCCCACTCTTCACTATAAGGAAAAGGAGTTGATCTGTTTTCAGATCGGCTTGACCGTATTGGATGGTCCATACAGCCTGCAATCCCGTAGGATAAAAAAGTAACAATAAAGAACGTTAGCATTTTCATATTAGACTCCTGGGGTTATTGAGTTTTTAATTGCAAATGCAAGTGTTGTAATTGAAGCAAGGAATAAAAAAAGTCCTAGTAATAACTTTATACGATTTTGCCGTGCAGTGCAAAAGTAGTAAACCGACGAAACCAGCAATACCAGTGAATAAAGCTCCAGGACTACCTCTTTGTTGAGGAGCGGTGATAGGAAATAAATACATACTGCCAGCATCATAAATCCAAATGATTTTTTAATTTCTTCCATCCATTCTCCAGAGCGTGGAAGCAGATGGAGTGCCCCTGAAAAGGTTCCAATCAGGAGTAAGAGTGTTCCCATGCCCAGTGAAAAGAAAAAGAGGTATAAAAAACCTAACACAGGATTGCCAGTCTTTGCGGCTATTGCAAGAAGTATAGCAAGTGCTGGGGTGAGGCACGGTGATGCGACGGTTCCAGAAATTGCCCCAAATAAAAAGCTATGTGTTAGAGAGTGCTTTACAGAAAGATCTCGGCTTCGAGTTAAAAATGAAGGCATGTATAATTCGTAAAATCCAAACATTGCAAAGGCCAGATAGAGAAAGAAGATGATAATAAAGAGAATAAACCAAGGACTTGCAAGCCACCGACCAAAAATAATAGAAGTTGAGGCAGAAAGATAACCAAGGCTTGCATAAACAACTGATATTCCTAAAACATAACTGAGTGCAGAAAAGAAATTATAGGCCATCGACTGAGTAGCTTGTGCTTGTAAAATTCCTACGGTGATAGGAATCATTGGATAAATGCAGGGGGTAAAGCTGACCAAAACACCAGCAAGAAATGCTAAAATAAGCGCATAAAAAATATTGCTATTTTCCGACTGTGTTGCTTGCTTGAGCATATCAATAACATTAATACGAGTATCGGCTTCTGGATTTTGTTCAGTGGTAGCTGTTTGCGGTTGTATTTCTTCAGGGCCAGATGCCTGAGTTATTGCACAATGAGGGACAAGCATACTTGTAATGAACAGCATGAGCATAGCGAACTTTGTGCACTTGGTCATATGCCACCTTTCAAGGTTGATAAATATTATTCTTTATTAATTTTTTTCCAGTATTCCTTCATTCATATAACGCGTAAGTCCTTTGTAGTGCAAGAATTTATTCAGTTGCAATCAAAAAACGCCGACCTGTAAACTCTTGATAAGAATGTAAAAGTATGGCTTGAGGTAGAGGGGAATGTATGACTGAAAATCACCGAGCGATTTTACTTGTGGTTGCTTTTTTTATAGTCGGTTCATTTATTTGTGCGGTGCACAAGCGACAACTGCATGCCCAAATTCAGACTATGAAGCGACGAACGCAACACACTATGGTTGTAACCAGCTCAGCGTTTAAAGATGGTGAACGCATGCCTGATCGGTATACGTGCATTGGTGAGAATGTTTCACCAGATATCGCCTGGAGTAATGTTCCTGATAAGGCAAAGACTATTGCCATGGTTTGCGATGATCCTGATGCTCCAACTGGAACGTGGGTTCATTGGGTAATTTTCAATATTCCAGCAGGTGTACAAAGAATTCCAGAAGCTGTTCCTCATCAAGAAAAACTGAGTGATGGAAGCATTCAGGGAATAAATAGTTTTGGCAAGACAGGATTTGGTGGTGCATGTCCACCAAAGGGTCATGGTCGACATCATTATTTCTTTAAAGTTTACGCTTTAGATAGAGATTTAGACCTTGATGTAGCTGCAACCAAGCAAGATTTAGAAACTGCTATGATTGGGCATGTGCTTGCAACGGGAGAGTTGATGGGGATTTTTTCACGAGATTAAGTTTTATGACATTCAGGAGCGTGAGCAACTCTTTGTATTCACGCTTCTTGAGATCTAAATTATCTAATAACTCAAACACGGTCCAGCGATTGTATACTTCGCACTTGGTAAGGTCTGGGGAATATGTTCCTAAGAGTGAGATAATTTTTTTGAGATTTTTCTTACGCTGTGCTTTGTCAGGATTATGAGCATAGCTTGTCAAGGCAAGATGGAGTGGTGTATCGCCGTTGCACGTTTGTGCATTAATATTTGCGCCAGCTTCAAGTAATATTTTGGTGTTTCTCATATTTCCTTGTTCTACGGCTGCATGGAGAGGGGTGTACTTAAGTTCGTCTGGTTCATTGACATTCACTTGCTTGGTCAATAGAAGCTTGGTCATCCAGGTAAGTCCTCGTTGTGCTGTTAAGTGCAAAGGAGTCCAGCCGAGTTGATCTTTTGCATCAAGTTGTGCTCCATGCTTAATTAAAAGCAAAATGGTAGATTTGTTTGCTCGAGCAAGTGCGTGATGCAAAGGAGTTCGCTGAAAATATGCTGAGGATCGAGTTTCAAGATCAAAGCCATGCTTCAGGAAGTGTGCCATAATTTTACGGGCATTAAATTGGACCGCGTGAAAAAAAAGTGCAGACCATAATTTTGAGTATGCTGAATCATATTTGAGTTGGTAAATTGATTTTTCAAGGACAGCCGGCTTATCTTGTTTGATTGCACGATAAATTTTTGATGGACTCACTGGAAGATCTTGTGCCTGAAGATGCGATAGTATGAAGGTTAAGAGGAGCAGTATTAGTGATCTGGCTGAATGCATCCTAGTTCCCCCTATCAATCAGAATTAATCATTCGTCATATGCTCAATCAAGAGCCTATCGATCATCACCTTGGAAAGCAAGAGTTTGTAAAGCGTTTACTCAAAACAATATCTATTTTTCTTTAGAAACGAATGAGGCTTGATTTCAAGCCTCATAAAGTTGCTCATTAAAGATGGTAGATTTCTATCTATGAGTTCATGTAGATACGCATGAGAGCGCGTGCAATTTCTCGATCACCAGTAATTTGTTGATTAGTAAGAAGCTGACGAATGCCTGCTATATTATTTTGTTCATTACATTGACGGAGAAGATCTGCAAGATCTATGTTCTGGCTCTGATTTTGGGCTTGAGCAAGTTGCTGCCTAAGTGTGGCAACTTGAGTTTCGAGCTGTTGAACATCAGGATTGCCTTGTTGATGATTTTCTGCAGGTGTTTGGTTCATCATTAGATAATAGGTAACACCACTTCCAACTCCAACACAAATTGCTCCGGCAAGAAGAGCTAGCAGAAGAAGTTTACCTGTTTGTGGTTTTGCAGCGCTGAATTCTTCGTGCGCAAGGTTTTCTTCGAAAATACGTAAGATTTCGTGCTGTGAAATGCCTTGCTGGGCAAAGAATTGAGCCTGATTCATGAGATATTGAACTTGTGCTTCCTGCAATGGGTCAATAGTTGCTTGGCTAGTGTTGAGACATGCGGTGATTAAAAGAGCTAGAGATAAAATTTTCTTCATATATAAATCCATATAGTAAACTTAACAAGGTTTGCGTTATTTCATTTAGTAATAACAGTTTATCGAGTGTTTTTGTAAAATCAAGAAAACCTCTATGCTAGCAGGATATTGTATGTAACCCTGAGCTTCAGGACTTCTGAAAATGCTGGTTTTAATTTTATTGAAATATTTGTCTGATAACATGAACAGGGTTTTTAGCTTTTTCTTCTTTAAGTTTTTGATCCATAATGAGATACGTAATTCCAGCACCAAGTGCCATGAAAATTAAGCATTCAATCAGAGTGTTGCTGTCATGCTCACAGTTTGATGAACAAGATTTTTCGTTCATAAGGCTTTGTTCAAAAATTTTTACAATATCCTCTGGAGATTTACCTTGCAGCGTAAGAAGCCGTACTTGATTGATAAGGTAATAAGCTTGTTCTTTTTGCAAAATATTAGGTGTTGCGTTGCTTGGGAAGTTTCCAAATATGAGCATTGTGAGAAACAGAGGTAAAATTTTTTTCATATAAATCCAGATAGTAATCGTGTTAAAACTATTGTATTTCAGATCGTTTTCGGTGTCAGAAAAGGGTTTTTATAAGACCAAGAAAATTTGTATACTATCAGCAAAATTTATATCAAAAAATAGTTGGAGAGTACATGAAAAAAATTGTTTATTACGTAACAAGTAACTTTGCGAAGTTTCAAGAGGTGCAAGAGTTCCTTGCGCATCATCATTATGACTATATTGAGCTACGCCATAAATCGATCGATCTTGATGAGATTCAGACACTGGATCAGGAGTTCTTAGCATGCGATAAAGTTCGCAAGGCGTGGGAGGTTTTGAAGAAGCCTCTTCTCATTGATGACGGTGCCATCTACTTTGCTCGCTACAATAACTTCCCCGGCCCGTTGGCAAAATTTGTTGCCCAAGGACTGGGCTTTGAAGGACTCAAGCGCCTCATTGAAGATGGTGACCGCGCAACGCGCGTGCTTTACCTTGCTTATTATAATGGACAAGGTGAGCCAACGCTGTTTGAGGGCAGGTCTGAAGGGACGCTTATCAAGTCCGCAGATCAGGGCGATCCTCGACTTCCGTATAATGCACTCTTTGTCCCCGATGGAGCTGAGCAAACCAATGCCCAGATGAGTGGTTTGGTTGCACAGCAGGGCCATCATTTTTATCGTATCAAGGCCCTCCAGAAATTTTTAGATTGGATTAAAGACCAGCCTGTCTAAAAATTCTGAAAATTGCTTAAAAGAGCATGTTTTTAGGTGAGCCTCCTCAGTAGCTTGTAAATACGATATACTTAAGAAATTCCATAACAAAGTATATAGTGAAAGTTGAGGTTTATGCATGCTTGGTTTTTTAAAAGAGAAAATCAAAAAAGTTTACAATAGTTTTACGACCAAAGTGTCATCGATTTTTTCGCGTGCTTCGCTTGATGAAGAGTTTATCAAAGAGTTAAATGATCTTTTACTGGCTGCTGATACCGGTATAAAAGCGACCACAAAAATTATTCAAAATTTGCAAAAGCAGATTGCAAATAAAACTATTGGCTCTTTGGAGCAGGCAAAGCAGGAGCTTGAGGACTACTTAACGTCCGTGCTTAAGGTTGAAAAAACAGAAACCCTCAATCCAACGGTTTTGTTGCTGGTTGGTGTGAATGGAACAGGGAAAACAACTTTTGCAGCAAAGCTTGCAGCTCATCTTAAGGCGCAAGGGAAGCGTGTATTACTCGTTGCAGGCGATACCTTTCGTGCAGCAGCAACACAGCAACTTGCTGAATGGGGTAGGCGTGCAGATGTAGAAGTTTTTGTTGGGCGTGATAGTCAAGATCCAGCATCTGTTATTTTTGATGCCTGCAAAATGTTCAGTGAAGAGGGTTTTGATCACCTGATTATCGACACGGCAGGAAGACTTCAAACAAAAGTTAACCTCATGCGAGAACTTGAAAAGATTAGACGAATTATCGATAAGCAGCTTGATGGTTATCAGATTAGTACATGGCTTGCGGTTGACAGTATGTTGGGGCAAAATTCACTACGGCAAGCTGAACTTTTTTATGAATCAACCCAGATAACGGGTGTGGTTCTTACCAAATTTGATGGATCAGGAAAAGGTGGTATTGTTTTTGCAATCGCAGATCAATTACAGGTTCCGATTCAGTATGTTACCTTTGGAGAAGCGCTTGAAGACGTTAAGGTATTTGATGCTGCCCAGTATGTGGAAGAGTTATTAAACGAGTAGTCCTAAAAAGGGAAGAGGAGAAAAGATAATGAAAATTCAACAAATAATCATCAGTGTTATTTTGTCTGCAGGGGCTTGTAATTGCTTGCATGCAGGAAATATTAAAATGAGCTTTGACCGACTGCACAAAAAACTTGATAAGGTCCTTGATCAGGCAGCAACTGATGCAAAGTCTCTTTTTAAAAAAGGTTCAAATTTAATTACGGGATCTTCTCAGGCGCCACTTACGCTTGATATTGAAGAAATAAATGGTGTTAAACTGATCAAGGGGCTGAAGCGAGATAACCAAATAGAAAAAATAGTGAACCAGCTTTTTTGGTGTAAACAAAATGATTTGGTGGCCTTTTTACAGCAAAATTTTGAGTTGGGATCTACTCAGTTGAGAGAGCTCATTCTTCAGCGTGATGCCAGCAAACAGCAAGCTCTTATAAGGTTTATGCAAGAAATTGTCCATGAATATGAATGCCTGGATGAGTGTGCACAAAGTGCTCGCAAAGAAGAGGTTGCACGAGTTCAAGAGCTCCAGGCAACGCTTGATGGTCTCTTAGAAGGCCTCGCAAAAGCTTTGGGGATTTAAAACTGAACTCATTAATAAACATTCATACGCTTATTGCACAGCTTACAAACAGGCTGTGCACCCCAACAACCGTAGAGATACTTGCTCAGCAAGAGGCCTGGTGGATGCTTCAAGCGCTCACCGGCAAAACAAAATCTGCTTTGTGCATTCTTAATAAAATTGAACTTTTGCCAGTACAGCAAGCGTTACTTGATGAATGGATATGGCAACGAGTTGAGGAATATAAACCTTTACAATACATTTTGGGGTCAGTTCCGTTTTGCGATTTAACAATTCAAGTGCGTTCGCCTATTCTTATTCCGCGTCCAGAAACAGAAGAGTGGGTTGCTTGGTTGATTGAACAGCTCAAGCCGCTTGATACTCAAGGTTTGCGCATTCTTGATTTGTGTACCGGAACTGGTTGCATAGCGCTTGCGCTTGCGCGTCACCTTCCAGGTTCAATTGTTATGGGGATTGATATTAACCCAGAAGCAATAGCGCTTGCGCAAGAAAATCAAAAAGCTCATAATCTTTCAAACGTTCAGTTTATTCTCTCCGATCTTTACGCAGCACTTCCTCAAGATATGAAGTTTGACTTGATTGTCACGAACCCTCCGTACCTTTGCCCAAGCGAGTACGATGCACTGAGCGAAGATGTTAAAAAATGGGAAGACCCCCGTGCGCTTGTTGCCCAAGATAGAGGCATGCAGTTATATCAATATATCATTGCAGATGCTCACCGATATCTAGATGTCCAGGGTCGTAAAAAGTCGTTAGCACAAGCTCCTGCGTTTGTTTGTGAAATTGGGCCCGCCCAGAAAGAATCGATTAAAAATATCCTTGTAGGCCATGGCTTTAAAAGTGTTGATCTGATCAATGATTTGCAGGGTTTTCCGAGGTGGGCAATTGCCTTTATTTGACAGTTGCCAAAGATTAAGTTACCATTATCTCACTAAATCGATAATGGAATTCCAGAAAAGTCAATTGAAAAACATATTTGTTTGTAAAAAAAATCATGCGGCCGGTTCAAGGGCGCTGGGTATAAAAATATAAGAAGATTCACACGTAAGAGCGCAATGAGATACTGTTGATGTTGGGGGAGTGTCTTGATGATTACTTATTATTGTGTGGATATGCTTTAAGACAAAAGGAATGTATGAAGAACATTTGTTATTTAGTTCTATTTGTTTATGCATCGACAATGATCCTACCTGTAACCGCAAAAAATGTTGAAGAGACCTCTACAAAGTCTGCACTTATTAGTCATGCTCTTCAAGAAATTAAAAAAACAACAGCTGAGCAAAGTGGTGTCTACCGTGTAAAATACACCTATCATCTTGCCGGTGATGAGCAGTTGGCCGTTTCTACTAAAATTGACTTCAGTGGCTACCGTCAAGCACCTAAATCCTCAAAGCAAAATCTAAAAGATGGTGATGTTGATAACACTGTTGAAGTTATCTATAAGCCATGTGACTCGGGCCGCGTTACACTTATAACACAAGTTAATGGTGGAAGCCGTCAGTCAGAAACAGTTGTAATATCTGATGCCATTCGGGCATAAAAAAATAAGTTTGTTTGTAACTCTTAATTTTCATGGGCTACACTGTGCTTACTGAAAAGCATTTGTCTGTCTATTGTGGAAGGGGAGCTATGAACGCCTATCTCTGTACTGTATGTGGTTATGTGTATGATCAGCTCAGTGCTGAAAGATTGCATGAAAATCAGTTAATCTCATTTCAAGACCTCCCAGAGGATTGGGTATGCCCGACCTGTGGAGTGACCGCGGATTTATTTGATCCTATTGAATCGGACAATACTCCAGATCTTCCTGTTGAATAATAAAAAATCTAATATCTCAAATAACAGCTCTTCTTAATTTTGTAAATAAAAGGATTTCATGGAATCATATCACTCAAAAAAGAGTTATTCTTTTTTTAATATGCTCAAAAATGCCTTCTGGGTATTGCTCATCTTGCAATTTGCTCCCTCAATTATTATGAACATCAGCAAGTCGTTGCAAGAGACCATTGCACCAAGAGACAAGCTTGGGTTTATGACCATTCGTGGGTTTTTAGGTGATTCATCATTTTACCTCAAGCAGCTTGAGAAATTTGCCAAGGCGGATGACATCAAAGGTTTGCTTATTAAAGTGGATTGCCATGGTGGGTATCCCGGATCATCACAAACGGTTTTTAAGGAGCTTCAACGGTTTAAAGAAAAAAAACCGGTTGTCGTTGTTGTTGAAAATGTTTGTGCTTCAGGTGGTTACTATGTGGCGTGTGGAGCAACTAAGATTATTTCTTCTCCCGCTGCGTTGGTTGGCAACATCGGAACAATCATGCAGATTCCCGATGTTAAAGGATTGATGACCGAACTTAAAGTTGATATGCATCATATTTTTGGTGGGCACTTCAAGGCTGCAGGCAGTCCAGCAAGGACCTTAACAGAAGAAGAAAAAGATTATCTTCAAGCTGTTGCACATGATGATTATCAACAATTCATCAAAGATGTTGCTCAGAGTCGAGGGCTTGATATTTTAGAAGAAAAAGTTTGGGCTGATGGAAAAATAATCCATGCAACACGAGCCGTTGGTCTTAATCTGATTGATCAGCTGGGCTCATATAACGATGCTCTTACCCAGCTTAAAAAACTGGCTGGTATTGAAGGCGATGTTAAGTTAATCAAGGCAAAAAAGCCAACCGACTTGATGCGCTATCTTGTGGGAGAAGATGACTTGGATGTTGAGCAATCAAGCTTTGCGCAAACAACTGCTCGCTTTTTAAGTAATGTCTGTAGTTCGTTTTGTACTTATCAAGCTGTGAATAATCAAAAAATTATTCGTTCATAATTTTTTATAAAATATAGATAGTTTTGGGGGTGGGGTCATGGCGTTTATGAATTATAGAACTTTATTGAGCTTTGTTTTTTTATTTGTATTTCCATGGTGTGTCCAGGCATATCCGTCGGCTTTGTATCTGCTTGAGTGCAATGATCAAACTATTGTTATTTGGTCTGATGATCAAGTGTGTATTCCGGTAGCTAATGTGGATAAGTCTATCAAAGACATATTAGATTTTTTCTTAGAAAAACCTGAGCAATACAAAGTTATTGTTCGAAAAATTTCACCTGATTATGACCGAAAAAGTCGTGAAAAAATTGGCAAGCATGAGCACGAGGCCGATTATGCATTTGAGTCATTGGTGCTTGATACCCTTGTATCAAGGCTGAAAGATTTACCAAAGATTCTTATTGTTGAAGGCAGCCAAGATGATGTTGTCAATCAGACCACGGCCGCCTGCTTATCATCACCAGAAGAATGTATTGCTATTTTTGTAGATACTCCAGTTGCAGCTAAAGTTGCAGAACAATTAGTACAAAATGGCTTTACTCAAGAGCTGACAACGTCTTGACCGGGTATTAGTTTTTAGATGCAACATTCTGAGTAATCGATTCGACATTACAAAATTGAACCACTTTGAGCTGCTTGCTTGCAGTGGTAAGCATAGCATCTCCATTTGGTAATACTTGTGATAAAATTCCAGAAATAAGAGATCCATCTTTTTCATGAACAGAAACGTGCTTATGCAAGAGTACTTGCTCCTGTTTCCAAGCTCGATAGATATCAATATATTGCTCGTTTTGCCACATCAAATAATATTGGTCGAGGCTAGAGAGTAACTGTTTGTAGAGTTCGCGCATGTTCAGTTCAGTTCCTGTAAGGGTCCTTAAGCTCATCGCGCTTGAGTGCAGCTCATCTTCAGATTCAAATTTATTATTTATATTGAGGCCAAATCCCAAAATCAAACCCTGTAGTTTGTTACTTTCCCAGACCGCTTGCATGAGCATGCCGCACACTTTTTTATCACCGGCAACAAAGTCATTGGGCCACTTGATGCCAATTCCATATTGCTTGATGGGTTCAAGAATTCCCAAACTGAGAGCCATACTCAGTTGATTTAAGCGAATGCCCAAATCATCTTGATCACACTGCGCGAGCATCGCTGGCTTTAAAACTGCGGTGAACAAGAGTTGCCCAGGAGCAATAGACCATACCCGGCCTTGTCGACCCTGTGCCTGCTGGACTGTATCAGCCAGAAAAACAGCGCCGTCTGGCGCTTGAGATAGATATTCGCGTGCCCATTGCATTGTGTTTTGTACAACAGGAGCGCGATAAAGCTTTGAACCAAAAATCATGAGCGAGATCTAATTTCGCGTGCTGTTTCACGTGCAATATCACGTTCTTTCAGCTTATCTTTTTTCTCAAATTGCTTGCGGTGTTTTGCAATTCCAAGCTCAATTTTTACGTACCCACGGTCATTCAGATACACCTTGAGTGGTACAATGGTGAGTCCTTTGCGTGAGATATCACCAATCAGTTTATTGATTTCTCTGCGTTGCAAAAGGAGTTTACGTGTTTGACGTGAGTTATCACCTTTGCTGTAGGAATGCGAATAGGGGGCAATGTAGCAATTGATCAGTGTCATCTCGCCTTTGTAGACTGTTGCGTATGAGTCCATGAGCGAGATGCCCTTAGCGCGGATGGACTTTACCTCATTACCGCTCAGAACAATACCGGCTTGCAAGGTGTCGATAATTTCGTAATCGTGAAATGCTTTTTTATTGGTTGTAATAATCTTCATGGTGATTGAATCGTTTGATCTGATGGGACTAATTTTTTAAAAAATGAACTCACAATTGGGTAAGCCAGAAGGGCTGCTGCAATGCCTAAAATGTTGCCGCCAATAAAAAATGACCAGAGGCATATGGTGCCTCCACCAAAAATGTCTGCAAGGCAAATAGTCCAGCTTGGGTTAAACCCTAAAAAAGAATGGACAATCCAGTACCCAAAAACATAATCCAGTGAGAAGAATGGGATCATGGTCCAGGGGTTGTTAATCGATGTAACAATAAAAAGAAGTGGAAAGTTAAGTTTGAGTAAATAGTTAAGCGTTACCATCATAATCGTATGTCCACCAGGAAATGGAGAAAATGCGATGTATAGCCCCAGGCAAAAGGTAAGACTCAGCTTGTCGGCTGTCCATCCCGACTTGAGGGCGTTTACAATAATTGCTTTAAGCTTATTTGACCACATGACTATCGATTTTCTTAAAACTTAGTTACAAAAAACGTCATTTTTACCACTGTAGCATATTTTAAAAAATGCGTCTTTGTGGAGAGTTTTATCTGGAAATGGCTAAACTATATCCTAATGTAGAAAAGTCGCGACTTTTCGATATTACACTATGTTTTGGTCAGACTTATTCTAGCTTGTTTCTTGTGTAATTGTCACCTTTTTATTTAAATTCTCTTTCAACGTAAACATCTAAGCCAATTTTTCCGAGGCTTTATTCAAAGTATTTGATTTCGCCTGAGTTAATTATTTACAATTAGATTAAGTAATTAGTTTTTTAATCAATTGATACTGTATTTTAATAAAAATAGAGTTTTAGTGCTCAAAGCGGTTTTAACTGTTTGAGTATCGGACTCCCTTAGAAAAAAGGGTTAAGTATGAAAAATCGAGTAATAGCTCTTGTGCTATTAACCTTGAGTCTTGTTGGTAGCTTGTATGGAACAAAAAATTTCTTACAAGAGCTTGATAGTAAAGCCTTGGATGCTTTAACTCCAGAAGCGATCGCCAATACAATTAAGATCAATAGTGATTTTCTTGACCAGGTTGGGGAAGATGGAGAAACGCCACTTCTCACCGCTATTGAGTTAGATAGATTTGATTTGGCCAGTAAGTTAATCGAATTAGGGGCCAACGTCAATCTTCAAAATAATAATAAAAATAGCCCGTTGTCTCGTGCAACCAGTATGATGAAGTCAAACATAAAACTTGAAAACTATAAAAACTTAGTGAATTTATTGGTTGAAAAAGATGGTGATATTTCACAACAGCAGCTCTTCGGATACATTATAAATACTCTTTTCAGTGTAAAAAAAGATGATGACGCGAGCATGAATTTTCTTCAAATCTTTATCGATAAACTACTTGGAAAAGGTGCTCAAGTACATGAAGGTGCGATTCGTGCCCTGCTCAGAAAGAATAATTTAATGGATAATCCCAGGGTAGTTGCAATTGTTACTCAAATTATTGAAGCCACAATAAAAAACAAAGAAGTTATAAGTAAACAGATTACGGTTGGTAGTGATTTGACTACGCTTCTGCATTGGAGTGTGCAAAATAATTTAGCGCAAGCCTCCGCGGCGCTCATTCTCAATGGCGCAGATTTAAATATTGTCGATCATCGTAATAAAACTGCATTAGGCTATGCGATGATAGATCTTAATTGGGGAGCAACTGAGGCTCAAAAAGCAGATGCTCTTGCAAAGAAAGAGGTCATAAAAAAAATTATTGAGCGGTTACCTGATCAACACGCGTTAATAAACTCAGAAATTTTACTTAAAAAAAGCAAAAATGGAGAAGAGACTAAGAATACCTTTCTTATTTGGGCGGCCCAGAATTTACACGAAGACGTTTGCAAGAGTCTTATTTCAAAAGGAGCTCAGGTAGCTTTAAAGTTTGATGGTAAAACAGCATTGCAGAATGTTTTAGAGTTAGTTGGTGATGAAGATGAACTGTCTAAAACTTTAGATATTGTTTTACTATTATGGAAGGGATACCTAGCTTCGTATACATCTAAGGATATTCCTCTTTTAGAAGGAATTAAGGCAATACAGTTTCTACCAGCATCGTCAGGTTATATTCCTCAACTCATATCAAATTTTGAACAAATTATTAAAGAATTTATTGAGAAAGTTGATTTGAAAGATGAAAAATATAAAGGTATTCTTGCTCAAGCAATGCTTCAGAGTTCCTATCCGCGAAATAAGAATCAATTTATTCAATGGACTATTGCGCTAGAAGAACTTATTAAAAAAGATGGTTTAGACGTGAACCAAGTATCGGCCACCCGAACTCCTGTGCACCTGTTGATTTTAGCTTTTCAAAAATTATCTGATAAAAAATGGTTTGATCAGGATTGTGGATTAATGCTCGTTAATGATGTAATGAGAAAACTGCTTGAAAAAAATCCTAACCTATCACTTGAAAATAATCAAAAACAAAACCCTCTGCATTATGCCGTTTTACTCTTTAAAGAAATTACATCTCACTTTATAACTAAATTTAAAGAACCTTATTTAAAAATAATCAAGATGCTTGTTGAACACGGTTCACCAATTAAAAATGCATTGAGTTTTCTACTTGATGAAGAAGCCTCAAATAGCAATAATGATGACGTGAAAAAGCAATTGTTTGAGGTTATAAAAACAATTGTTCAAGCGATTCAATTTAATAATAGTGATCAGTTAAGTGAGCTCAAAGGACCTAAAATAAGCATCCGTATTATTAACTTAGCTGGCCAGTATAATGATATTGATTTTTTAAAGCATTTAAAAAAAGGTCGCCTTGATTTTAAACATCAAAACATTACTCCGGATAAGTTTGGTAAAAATGCTCAGGACTACTTAAATGTAATAGGCGCAGGCTCAAAAGAGCCTCGGTTATCGAGCGTAAAAAAGCCTGCTATGTCCACGGCGAGGAGGTCTAAGACACGAATAGGCTTTAAAGCGCAGCAACAAAAAACACAAGAGCTGCGTGTGCAAGAACAACTTGAAAAAGAGGAAATACAAAAAAAGCTCAGCCAAGCTGATAGTGCTTTGCTCGGTCTGCGTATCAGTAAAGGTAAATGTGAAGAACTTTTGCATATCGTTAAAGGGATGATAGAGATTTATAGTTCTAATTTGGGAAATGTTAAGAAGAATCAGCAACTGGCTCCTCTGAAAGAAAAATTAACAAAATGGAAAAATTTAGATGAAAATAAGAGTTTTTTAAGTATGCACGAAGATATTAATAGTAGCGGTATATTCAATATTTCTGAGGCGAGTGATGCTTCGAGTGTACAACAAATTATTGAGGGAAAAATAGCCGTAATTAATGGAGAGATTGATAAAATTACTCCTGCAGAAGAAAAAGCTATTCAAGAAAAAAAGAAAGTTAAAAAAGCTAAGAAAGCAGAAGAAAAAGCTGCACAGGAAAAATTAGAAGCAGAGAAGCTGGCTAAAATAATTGAAGAGCAGCAGAAAGAGAAACAGCGATTAGCTGAAGAGCAGAGGATCGCTGATGAGAAAGCTGCTGAAGAGAAAATAGAAGAAGCTAGGATAGCTAAAATTGCAGAAAAAAAAGCTGCTAAAAAAGCCAAGACAGTTGAAGAGGCTAAGAAGGCTGAAGAGCAAGCTGCACTAGAAAAATTAGCTCAAGAAAAAAAATTAGCTGAAGAAAAAGCTGCGCAAGAGAAAGAACGGCTTGCCGAAGAGAAAAGAATTGCCGAAGAAAAAGCTGCACAGGACGAAGCTAAAAAAGTTAAAAAAGCAGGCAAGGCAGCTCATGCGGCTCAAAAACAGTCTGAACTTGAAACAGCCCTTGGAACTTTAAAAGACAAACTTGGTGGACTTAAGGGCAAGCTCAAAGCGCTTAAAGAGCAGCTAAATCTTTTAAAAATTAATCTTGGTCAGCCTGTGACATAAGCTCAGCGTCAGTACTGATTGAGAAAATATTGGTACGTTGTCATTAAGCTTGCACAAAGTGCTACCGCTGCTATATTCTCATACAATAAAAAGATTCAATAGATTTGTGTGGGGAGTTTTGTATGAATTATCGCCTTTTGTTTCTAATATCTCTTATCGGTTTGGCAACAAATCTCTCTGCCGATGAGCAACCGGTTCAGTTCCCCGTTAAGCCTGAGCAACTAGTTCGACCAAGTAATCGCTTTGAGCTGCGTGGTTGCATTAAAGTAGAGAATGCTAGCGCCGACCGTGTTCCTGAATATCGAATTTACTATCAAGGTAAAGAACAACGAAGCAACAACGAAGGCTTTTTTTCACTTCCACTTGATACAAACAATATTCAAAAGTACTCATTGGTAATCTGTAAAAAGATTGATCAACAGTTTGAAAAAAGTAATACGGTTGCATTTTATGGGGTTATTCCCGATAAAAATTATCGTTATTTTACTTTCCGTCCAAGCAATAATCACGGGCAGTGGCTTGCTCAGGAAAAAAAGCTTACCAAGAAAAATTTTGTCATTCCTCAACACGCCATTGTTGCCTTGGTAGACCCCAAATGCGTTGACCGGCTTGAACTGTGGAATTTGAATCTTCCAGAACAGGTTATTAAGTTGCCTGCTATTGTGCTCAAAAGCAAGCTGGATGATAAGGTTTTAAACCGTTCTTCGGCCAAGTCGATTCTCTATTCGCTGGACTCTCGTCCCTTTCACCAAACATCCCGTTTTGAGCGAAAAGTACCTGGAAATAATCCAAAAGTTCAGCTTGTTCTTGATCGATAAAAAAATTTGATTCTAACTGAATTTTGCGCTCTGGGGGCGTTTTACAACGCCTGAGCATTCCATTACCATGAGATTATGTGAGGTTTCTCAAAAGTAGTGGAAACTGACCGATAAACTTTTAATGGAGGTTTCATGGTCAAGCGTATTATTGCTCTGCTCATCATCTGTATTTCTTCAGTTTCGTTTGTTCTTCCAGAGCTTGTTATTGGCAAGCATGTTCATGGTGACTTTGCACCGCTTGAAGATTCTGATCAAGAACTTTTCAAGTCTGCTCATAAAATTTTAACAACCTATCAGTGGCCTATGTGCTTGGCTCATATTCATGAATTTTCCCAACAAGAGCAAGAATTGCTTTTCTCATCACAGCCATATGCTGAAGAAACATTTATACGAAATAAGCTTCAAGAACTTGATAAAATTTTAGATGTTATTTTTGTTCCTACAACACTCTATGAGCTCTTTTGTTATCTAACTTTTTTTAAAAATTCAAAAGATTCGATTGTTCATAATTCTGCTCAGGTCATTCAAGAGAAATTTTTACTTGGAGAGTTTGACGAACTCTATTACCAATCAATTGCTCGAAAGCCTTTAGTTGAAGAGCGTCGGTTGAGTTTTGCTTTTTATGCAGCATTTAACGAATTGTCAGCAGTGTGTGATTTCGCATTTGGTGCTCATCAACAACTTGCTTCATTCCTTATAAACCACGTTGGAGGTTGTGCACAACCTCCAACCTCTGGAAAATTTTCTAAAAAAATTGAACAACAAAGTGCTTCTTTGGCTCAGGAAATTATTACTGAATTAGTGAGCGTAAGTGCTTCAGACTATAACTTTCAAAAGCTTAAAAAAGAGCTTGATAGAACCAAAAAATTTAAACGTGATGGCATGGTGGCCAAAGCACTCGAGCTTGAATACAAAGCCCGCAAGCATAACCGGATGCTTTTGTGGCGAGGAACAGAAGGCGTAAGCCAGTGTATTAAAGCTTTGGCGCCTGCCAGCAAGTTAAAAAGTCTTTCAAAGCAACTGCTTGATAGTGCGCTTCGTGCACAGAGCCTTCAAGATTTTGTTACCTTGATCAGAGCTCAAGCAGAAAAGGCATTTCAACCTTTTTCACTTTCTTACGGCAATAGCCTGTTTGCCGCATTTTTATATGATTGTGGAGCCTGCTCATATTATTACGCATACAGCTCAAAATTTGGTTATGCGCTTGAGCTCAAGAAAAGCTCGTACATAAAGCATCAGTGTCACGATACGCTTTTGGTTTCACCACTCGGAACCATAGTATCGCTTTTTGCAGGAGGGGCGCTTTTTCATTCACGCTCTAAGGCCTGTGCTTCGCCATCTCGTGAGGAAGGACCGGTACATGTTCAGGGAATTTTTGGTGGCGTTGATGTTGATGATGCGCAAAACTTCTTGGTGATACGCAAAGATCCTTTAATGCACGCATTTCATCTTTCTAAGCTTATTGCCAAAAATGCGCATATTTTTAAACTTAACTGCGATCAGGGTGAAGTTGAAGAAGTAAAAAAATCGCATCGAGATGCATCTCATTTCTATCGGCATCTTGGGCTTTACAAGGATGTGCTGGGTGAAATTAAGCAGCATGCTATTGCTGCACAAGCAGTTTAAAAAATCAATCTTGAATTCTTGCTATGCCCCTTTCTTAAATGAGAGGGGTTTTTTATTTCTTGAAAAGAGTATCTAAAAATAGAGATTGAGTGAGTTCTACCCAAAGACATCGAGTGTCAGATCTGAAAATTTGCCCTGTTTAGCTTTGTAGCTTGCAACAAGCGCAATCATTGCAGCATTGTCAGTGCACGATTGCGGTGGAGCAGCAAAGAATTGTTTGCCTCTCCGCTGGCATACTTTTTCAAGGCGAGTTCTCATGTATTTATTACAGGCAACACCGCCAACAAAAGTAACCGCTTTGACATCAGGGTACATCCTGAGTGCTTGCTTGATATTATTTTCAAAAATATCAGTGATGCAAACCAGCAGTGAACTTGAAATTTCTTGCTTGATCTGATGACTCATCTGAGCAAGTAATGGCCCTTGTGCAAGATCATAGACACCCAGCTTAACCAAGCGATAGAGTACTGCAGTTTTGAGTCCAGAAAAGCTGAAGAAAATTTCAGTTTTTCTTGTGCGCGTAAATTTATAAAAATCTTTGAATTGTACTTCGCTTGCCAGCCGCTCAATTGTGGCTCCGCCCGGATAGTTATACCCCATCATCTTGGCAACTTTATCAAATGCTTCTCCTGCAGCATCATCAATCGTTGCTGCAATCAGTTCGTACACCCCAAAATCTTTAACCAAATAGATAGCGGTGTGCCCTCCAGATGCCGACAAGCAGATATGAGGAAAGCTTAGTTGTTCATTAAAAGAGCCATCAGGCTTAAGAAATGATGAAAAGATATGACCTTCTAAATGGTCAACACCAATAAGCTTCTTATTGCCAGCCCATGCAAGGGCTTTGGCAAATGATATACCGACAAGCAGCGAACCAACAAGCCCCGGCTTACAGGTTACTCCAATGATATCGATGGCATCAAGTGAAACCTTGGCATCATCGAGCGCTTTGCGCACAATGCCATCAATTTTTTCAAGTTGAGAGCGTGAGGCTATTTCGGGAACAACTCCACCATAAACCCCATGCTCTGCAATTTGCGAAAAGAGAACATTTGAAAGGATAGTGCGGTTTTTTATATCAAAAACCGCAGCTGCTGTTTCATCGCAAGAAGTTTCAATTCCAAGAATATATCGTGCCATAGGTGCAATTATTTCTTAGAATTATCAGGGCTTTTTTTCTTGAGCATCAAGTCCCAGAATTCAGCATTGGTTTTGGTCTTCTTCATTTTATCAATAAGAAGTTCCATTCCCTCAACGGTATTCATGGTACCAATAAACTTCTGCAATACCCACATATTCTTAACCGCTTCTTCATTGAGCATCAACTCTTCACGACGTGTACCTGAAGCTTGCAGATCAAATGCAGGGTAGATACGACGGTTGGAAAGTTTTCTGGTCAAGTGAATTTCCATGTTACCTGTTCCCTTGAATTCTTCGAAAATAACTTCGTCCATTCGGGAGCCAGTTTCAACAAGTGTGGTTGCAAGAATAGTCAGCGAGCCGCCTTCTTCGATATTTCGAGCAGCACCTAAGAAGCGTTTTGGTCGTTGTAATGCGTTGGCATCAATACCACCGGTCAATACTTTACCGGATGATGGAGCTAGCGTGTTGTAAGCACGAGCAAGACGCGTGAGTGAGTCGAGCAAAACAACGACGTCGCGACCACATTCAACGAGGCGCTTGGCCTTTTCAAGTACAATTTCTGCAACTTGAACATGGCGTGTTGCGTATTCGTCAAAGGTCGAGCTAATAACTTCTGCTTTGACTGAACGTTCCATATCGGTTACTTCTTCAGGGCGTTCATCAATCAGCAGAATCATCATGATTACTTCAGGGTGATTCTGCAAAATGGTATTTGCAATTTCTTTAAGAATAGATGTTTTACCTGTACGAGGAGGTGCAACAATCAGACCACGTTGTCCTTTTCCAATTGGAACAAGGATATCAAGAAGTCTTGTTGATATGACGCCAGGATGAGCTTCAAGATTAAATTTTTCATTAGGAAAAAGTGGCGTTAAGTTTTCAAACATTGTTTTATTCGATGAGTGAGTTGGTGGTTGATAGTTGATACTTTCAACACGTTGCAACGCAAAATATTTCTCACCCTCTTTAGGTTTTCTAATGGTCCCCCTCACAACGTCTCCGGTCCGGAGTCCATATTTTTTCATGTGGACCGGTGAGACGTAGATGTCGTCTGGACCCGGTACATAATTAAATTTAGGAGAGCGTAAAAAACCAAACCCATCAGGAAGCTTTTCAAGAATTCCTTCGCCGTAAATTTCGACGCGTTGATCAGACTGAGATTCCAAGATTTTAAAAATAATTTCTTGTTTCTTCAGTGAGCTTATTTCAGGAATGCCAAGGCCTTGAGCATAGTTGATCAGGTTGGTAATGTTCATCTCTTTGAGTTCTTGAACATTAATTGTTGCTTTAGGCGCTGATTGTTCCGGTGTGGCGTGTTGAGGGTTGACATCATCAACAGGACCTTGATTTTGATTTCGAGGTGCTGCTTGAGAATGAGAATCTCTGTTTGTTGTATCCGCGGAAATTCTACTGTTCTTTTTGTTATTCGTATTAACCATATCCCTAGAACTGTTAGAGGATTAAACTTGTATTTAAGACACATCAAAAAATGAAAGAAGACTCAAGATGTATCATGTATCTCACACCGACATTATTTAAGTTATCAGCAAATTAGAAAAACTTTGCACGGCTTATTAAAAAATCGTGCAAAGTGCATACTTGCTCAAAAAAAATCAGAATTTATGGAGCTTAAAGAAAGCGTCGCGTGGATTTACTGAAAGGATGCTCCATCGAAATGGGGCAAGACCGCTTTTAAAAAAGTCTTGAGTGCTTCAAAGTTTCAGAATAAGTGAGTCTTACAATCCAATTATTTCTTTGCCTTGCCAGCTAACATCATAACAGGACTTGCGATGTAAATTGAGGAATATGTTCCAACAATAATCCCGATAAACATAACAAGCGACAACCCCCGTAACGTTTCTCCACCAAGCAATAAAATTGCAAGGACTGATAATAACGTTGCACTACTTGTTAAGAGTGTTCGACGCAGTGTTTGGTTAATGCTTAAATTAACCAAATCATACTCCGAAATTCCCTTTAATTTGCTTAAATTTTCTCGAATTCTGCTGAAAATCACAATTGTGTCATTCATAGAATATCCAAGAATTGCCAAAATCGCAGCTAAAACGTGTAACGAAATACTTTCGTTGAACACAAGAATAAATGCCAGAATAGCAAGTAAATCATGCACGAGTGATAGCACTGCGCCGATTCCAAATCGAAATTCAAAACGAACTGCAATGTAAAGGAGTAAGAAGAACAAAGAAATAAGAATAGCCGTAATTGCATTCGTCTTTGTATCTTTTCCTACTTCAGCGCCAACCCATGAAACGTTGTCAATGTGGACCTTGTTATCGTCCATGCCATCGGTTAAATCTCTTTTGATGTGTGCTTCGGTATCGCTATCAAGACTGCCAACACGGATAATAAAATTCTTACCGGTAGAACCTACGCTTTGAATTGAAGCGTCTTTCCAACCCTTGGCACTGATGATACCACGTACCGTTGAAATATCGGAGGGTTTTTCAAACGAGACGCGCAATTCAGCGCCGCCCGTAAAATCGATGTGATAACTAAACCCGCCTTTAGCAATGTAAAAACCAACTCCTACAACAATGTAGGCGATGGATACAAAAAGCCAAATTGATCGATATTTTAAAAAATCATATTTATATTTTACGGAATCAGCCGTCGTGACCTGCATCGTCTCTCCAATCTCAACAGACCGAAATCTATTTAATATTGACGTTTACAGAGGTGACCGTAACGAATTTTCTGCCTTTGAATCCACTGCGATATTTAACATATCCACCTGTAGATGCAAACAGCGTATCATCGCCACCGCGCATAACCCCTGCGCCAGGGTGAATTTTCGTACCGCGTTGACGGACTAAAATTTGACCTGAGCTAACTAATTGACCATCGAATCTTTTGCAGCCAAGGCGTTTAGAATGACTTTCGCGGCCATTACCTGTCGAGCCACCGGTTTTACTCGTTGCCATCGTCTCATCCTTTAGTTACGTATGTTTTTGCAAACACTCATTGTTTTTGAACATTTTCAGACTCATTTTGCAAATCTTCGATAAGCCTTAAATTGGCCAATCTAGAAACACAAATCTTCTTCTACTACGCTCGCTTTTCCTTGAACTACAATTAACCCAAGTCTGCCGTCTTTTAGGTTAAATGTCAAAATTATTTTGTGACATCGCCCCAGTTATTTCCAGCTCGTAGTGTCACTTTAAGCGGCACATTCCAGTTGACAACTTCTTCAAAGGTTTCTCGAACAATGGCTTCCACAGCATCTTTTGCCTTGTTATCAACCTCAATAAGCACCTCGTCATGAATCTGTAAAATGAGTCGGGCATCAAGTTTTTTTTGCTCAAAAAGATCATCTAGCCGGGTCATTGCTACTTTCATAATCTCAGCTTGTGTGCCCTGTACCGGAGAGTTAATAGCCATGCGGCGAGCAGATTCAAACAGAGTTCTATTTTTTTCATGAATTTGGGGTAAGTAGCGACGTCTGCCCATGAGCGTTTCGACGTATCCATGCTTTTGGGCAAATTCGACCGTTTTTTCCATCCAAACTGCTATTCCTGGGTAGGTAGCAAAGTATTTATCGATATACTCCTTGGCCTGCTTTGGACTGATTTCAAGATCTTGAGCCAGGCCATACGGTGTAAGCCCGTAGGTGATGCTAAAATTAATCCGTTTACCCAGTTGGCGGTCTTCATGACTGACCTGTTCAGGGGGAATTCCTAAGAGTTGGGATGCGGTCTGTGTATGAATATCCATATCAGATGAGAATACCTTCATCAAATTTTCATCTTGCGATAAGTAAGCAAGAATACGGAGCTCAACCTGTGCATAGTCTGCAGAGATAAATTGTCTGCCTTCAGGTGCAATAAATGCTCCTCTCACGGCAAGGCCAAGTCCTTGGGTCGTGGGAATATTTTGCAGGTTAGGGTTAGCGCTTGAAAGTCGGCCGGTTGTTACCATGGTTTGGCTGTATGAGGTGTGTACGCGCCCTGTTTTTTTGTTAACAAAAAGAGGGAGCGGTTCAAGGTACGTGTTCTGAAGTTTTGCAAGCTCGCGATATTGCAAAATTAAGCCAGGAATAGGGTGAACTTTGCTTAACTCATCTAATACATCGCGGTCAGTTGACCGTTTCCCCTTTGGGCTTTTTTTAACCGGACTCAGGTTGAGCTTATCAAAAAGGAGTACTTCAATTTGCTTGGGCGAGTTCAAATTAATCTCATGCCCATTAATTTTATCTGAACCAATAGCTGCGGCAATTTTTTCATTAATTGTATGAATACTTTTAGTTGCTTGTTTTGAGATTGCGGTAAGAACCGGTGCGTTAAGCATAATGCCGGTTTGCTCCATCTTGAGGAGAACTTTGTAGAACGGCATTTCAACATCGTGAAAAAACGCACAGAGTACTTTTTCGTGCGCAAGTTTTTTTTCAAGAATGTGTTTGAGTTTGAGTGTTTGGAGTGAATCGTGTGCTCCATAGGGCGCAGCATTTTCTACAGGAATTTGATCAAAGGCCTTGTACTGCTTACCCATTAGATCTTTAAAGCGCATCATTGGTTCGTGAAGATATTGCGCAGACAGATCTTTGAGATTAATTTTTTCATCATCACTCCGAAACAGATTTGCGGCTAAAATAGTGTCAAAGGTTGTGCCTTCTATCGTGATGCCAAAATTGCGCAAAACGAGTTCATCAAACTTTGCATTGTGCATATATTTGGCAATACGCTTGTCCTCAAGAACAGGTTTGAGTTGAGCAAGTGTTTGCTTGCGGTCAAGCTGTTGATGTTGGCCAATTGGTGGATGTAAAAACGGGATGTAATACGCTTGTTCCGTATTAACGGCAAAAGAAATGCCAACAAGCTGGCAGCTCATGGCGTCGATGCCATTGGTCTCAGTATCAAGGGCGCATTCGCCCGCTTTTTTAATTTCATGAATGAGTGTTGCAAGCCCTTCTTCGGTTTCAACAATCAGGCATTCCCACGGTTTTTCTGTGAGTTGGCGTGTCGCAATAGTGCTGGGGGTATCAGCCAAATGTTCAGGAACAACGGTAATGTTATTGTTGTCTGAATTGCTTACTTCAAAAATATTCTTTTGGACTGATGGCTTTTTAACAAAACTAAAAAACTCAAGTTGCGTAAAAAGAGCTGCCGCTTGGTGCCATTGCTCAGGGTTGAATTCCATGCAATTTTTAGGAACTTCTAAGTCAAAGGGCTTGAGTAAAAAAAGTTGATAGCTTAAATAAGCATCATCTTTGTATTCAAGCAAGCTCTTGCGTGTTCGTTCTTTTTCAAGGTTATCGATGTTTGCATACAGGTCATCAAGTGAATCAAATTGAACGACCAAATCAAGTGCCCCTTTTTTACCAATTCCTCGTACGCCCGGAATATTATCTGAAGCGTCGCCGAGCAGTGAATAATAAAAAGGCAGCTTTTCTGTGGGAAAGCCAAGCTCTTGCTCATATTCAGCTTGATCAAAGAGCCGATTTTTAAATGGGTCAAACACGAGCAAATTTTTACCCATCAACTGATACATATCTTTGTCGGGGCAGACCAGAACAATTTGATAATCGGGGCGAAATTTTTGGGCAATAGCAGCGATGACGTCGTCAGCTTCAAAGCCTGGTTGCGCCATTTGGCAAACGCCCATGGCATCAAGAACTTTTTGGATATGCTCTTTTTGAACGAAGAGGTCACTGGGGGGCGCTGAGCGCGTTGCTTTATATGCTGTGTACATTTCGTTGCGAAATGTTGGCCCCTTACTGTCCCACGCAACAATAATATTTGTCGGATGAAAGTCATCCATTATTTTTTTGAATGCTCGAAAAAAGCCGTAGGTTGCCTGTGTTGGTGTGCCCCCAGAGGTGAAGAGTGGCTTGATCGCATAATATGAACGGTACATGAGGTATGAAGCGTCAATAACAAAGATCGCCTCTTTTTTTATTCGGTGCACAGTGAGTTCCTAAATTTTTCTTGGTCAAATTTTAAATCTTTCCCTCAGCGTAGCAGCAAATACGCTGTTGTGAAGAGGCTTGCTCCGTTTTGCTGTCATGGGGTATACTTTGTCTTTGTGTCTGAGTATCAGATAAGATATTAGTACGTTTTGTAAATAAATTGTGACCAAACAGGGGCTGTCATCCTCGCGAATGCGGGGATTCACCTAAAAAGTAGGAACTGATGAAGATTTTAGCACTTGATCTGGGTGATGTATGGGTTGGCTCAGCGATTTCCGATGGCTTGGGAATCTCATGCCGTCCGTACCAAACGGTTCAGATTGGCGAACTTGAAACCTTTTTAAACAAAACATTGGCACAAGAACCAATTTCAACCGTTGTTGTTGGCTATCCAAAAACAGTTGGCGCGGGCACAGAAAGTGATCAGACCAAAAAAATTGTTGCACTCAAAGAAGAGCTTGAACAGAAGTTCTGCCAAGTTTCTTGGGTCTTATGGGACGAGCGCTTAAGCAGCAAGCGAGCAGATGAAGCGCGTCGAGGTCATTACAGAGATAAAGAAGAAAAGAAGCTGAGCCATTCGGTTGCAGCCTCTTTTATCCTGCAGACGTATTTAGATTACTTGGCATTTCAGAAGTCTTCTGAGAGCGAATAGTTAATTTTCAAGGTGTGGGAGCAGTAAACTCGCTTCCATCCACAAGCTTCTTTCTCAAAAGCCCGACGTTATCAATCTTGCCGACCATAACAAAGCCTTTAAGTTTTTTATTTTTAGTAAAATAGCAGTGATAAAAGCCATCGCCCGAAACTTCGTGCTTTTCAAGGTCAGCATCAGGCTGGCTTACCGGACCGCAGGTAACAAACTTGGTTCCAAAAATAGGTGATGCCGTAACAATCAAAACTCCAGGGTAAGCTTTTGGTGCACCAAGCATACCCTGCGCGGCAGTCATCCCCTGCATAATCGCATCGGTCCACAAACAGCTTTGCACAGGTTGGCCCGAAATTTGGTCTTTAACCATACAAACATCCCCCCCGGCAAAAATATTCGGAATATTGGTTTGCATGAACTCATTGACCAAAATTCCACCCTGTTGGCAGGCAATCCCTGCATCACGAGCAAGTGGGGTGCTTAACTGACCACCTACGGCAAAAATAACCATGTCTGTTTTGAGTTCTGTTTCATCTGCTAAAACAACACCACAAGCTACATTATTGCGCTCAACTATTCTTACAACGGTATTATTAAGGTGAGTTAGAACGTTGTAATTTTTCGACATGTGCTGTATCAAAAAATCTGAGCCTGTTTTGTTAATTTGTGTAGCAAGTACTTGAGGTGACATTTCTATAAGAGAAACCGCGATATTTTGTCCACGCAATGCATCAGCACACTCAAGTCCTGAAAGTCCAGCACCGATTACGGTCGCATGATTCACCAAATTATTTTTTGTGTACTCAAGAATATTGGTAGAATCTCTTAAATCGTAAAACGAAAAGACGCCGGCAGCATCGCTCCCCGGTATTTCAAGTTTGCGCGAAACCCGACCGGTTCCCAAAAAGAGCATGTCATATTCCAGCAGTTTTCCAGACTCAAGAACAACCTGGTTGTTCCCAGAATCAATTTTTAGTGCCTTGGAATTGAGCATGAGGGTGATTTTATTGTTATCAAAAAATTCTTGGGTCTTCGTTGAAACTTGGGTAAGTGACTTTTCTCCTGCAACAAAGTCTGCAAGCAAACATCGATTGTAAGGCATTTCCGCCTCTGCGGTGATGCACGTAATATCGATTGAATCATCTAAGCTGCGTAGCTTAACCGCCGCGCCAATTCCTGCAGCGCTTGTTCCGATGATGAGAAATTTTTTAGCCATAATTTGGGTCCAATTTATACGTTTTAAGGTCTAGGTAATATAAAAGTGAGCTGAGCTCTAAAAGGGTAGCATATCACAAATTTTTCGTTGTTTTGATAGCTGTTCGTTTGGTTTTTCTATCTGCATTTCATTGATAATACTAATATGAAATACAAGTTGAATCCTATTTTGCAGTTACTGATATGGTATTGTATGCTTGAGCAATGCGCAGTGTGCCATCGTATAACTATTGATTTTAAAAGGTGTGTGCCATGAAATTTTTTAATACTGTGGGCGTCATTGATCCAGAAAGACATTACTTTTTACCACGTCGTTTGGATTGGGAGCAGCTCACGGAGTTTATTGAAAGACAATATTATTTTATTCTTCACGCACCTCGCCAGAGTGGCAAAACAACCTCGATTATTGAATTTGTAAAACACTTGAATGAAGCGGGTAAATACAGTGCGCTCTATCTTTCAACTGAGCCCGCGCATTATTCCGTCAACAATGTGAAGTTGGCGATTAAGGCTATTCTTGGTCAGATCAAAGAACAGATCTTGATTTTTTTACCGGACGAAAAAGAAGCAATAGAGTATGCTGCAAAACTCTTGAGCAACAGTGAAGTTGATGAAGGAGGTGTTTACGATTTCATCTGTTTTTGGTCAAAACAAAGTTCTAAGCCGCTGGTTATTTTTCTTGATGAATTTGATGGACTGATGGGAGATTCGCTCATTGCATTACTCAAGCAATTTCGTACCGGATACACCAACCGCCCTGCGCACTTTCCTCAAACGATCTGCTTAATTGGCGTGCGAGACCTGCGCGACTACAAGGTTCGGACTAAGCAACAAGAAGAGTTGGGTGTTTTGTACAGCCCGTTCAACATCAAAGCAGAATCAATTGTACTTCCGAATTTTTCGTGTGATGATGTCAAAACTTTGTATCTTCAACACACCCAAGAGACCGGACAGCAATTCACTGATGAGGCTATAGAGTATGCATTTTACCTGACACAGGGTCAGCCGTGGCTGGTCAACGCGCTTGCGTACCAAGCCTGCTTTCGAGATGTAAAAGATCGCTCCCAAACGATCACCAAAGAAGTTATTGATCGGGCAAAAGAGGCGCTCATTGCTCGACGAGATACACATATCGATGCACTTATCGATCGACTGCAAGAGCCTCGCGTTCGAAATATTATGGATGAAATTATCAATAGTACTGCGCAGCTTCAAGTTTTTAATGATGATGATGTTCAGTATGTTCGTGATCTTGGGTTGATAGGTCAGAAAAATTACGCAATTGCCAACCCAATTTATCAAGAGATAATTCCTCGAGCTCTTACCATTACAACTCAGCAGAGCATTGAGCAAGAATCTTTATGGTATATAAATCACGATGGATCACTTGATATGATCAAACTTATGCAAGCGTTTACAGACTTTTTTAGGAAAAATTCAGAGATGTGGCTTGAGCGCTTTCATTATAAAGAGGCTGGCCCGCACCTGCTCATGATGGCCTTTTTGCAGCGTGTTATCAATGGTGGTGGTAAGATTCATCGAGAGTATGCGCTTGGCCGTGGGCGCAGTGACTTGCTTGTTGAGTGGGGGAAGCAGCGGATTGTCATTGAACTTAAAGTTTTTTATAACAAACAAACGCTGCCAGAAGGGCTTATGCAAACGGCTCAATACATGAAAACATCTGGCGCAACTGAAGGTCATCTGGTTATTTTTGACCACAAATCAAAAAAATCTTGGGATGAAAAAATTTATCATAAGGTTGAATCAGTTGATGCAAAGACTGTTCACGTGTGGGGAATGTAGCCATGCTGGTTAGAATAAATAAATTATTTTTAAAAATGATTGTGGTTCTTTTCATTGCTCAGGTCCCGATTAACCTGCTTGCAATGCAGCAAGCAGAACATGAGCAGATAGATTCATTTGAAGATGAACTTAAAAATAGTATTTTTAACAGAGTTGCAACCGCATACAATGATTTGGAAGATATTGATCAGAATGCTCTCTATCGATTTAATAATGTTTGTTGGGAGCTCAAAAACTTTGCACTGGAACTTGCTTCAGATCAATACAATCTGCAATCAGTTCAATTGCTTGCCGCATTAAAAACTCAATCAATTATGCAGTCCGTCTTCGTCAAGTGTTTACATTTTTTTTCTGAAGATGATGCAAAAAAAGCGGTTCTAGATGCCATGTCTCACAGAGATGAATGGAATTTTTTCTTTGCTGTGTGCCTACCAAATAACAACCCAAATGCTCTTTACAGCGAAAAATATAAAGCAACACAATTGCACTTTGCTGCAGCGTGTGGATTTACCCATGCTCTCCAGGCTTTGCTTAATGCAGGAGCTCGTGTCAACGAAGTTGATGCTTACAAGCTGACTCCGTTACATTGTGCTTCAATGAAAAAAAATAATCTTTGCATGGAGATTTTGATTCAAGCAGGAGCGGACCAAGAAGCGCAGGATATTTGGGGAAGAACACCGCAGGGGTGCTATGGAGCAGCTTCGTCGGATCAATAAATTTTGGGATAAGAAGCTAAGTTTATTTTGTTGAACCCAGTACAAAGACGGTCTAGACTTTGTACTGGGTTCTTGCTTTCTAGATAGCTATCTTTGCTACTATGCTGCAGCACCAGAACCTTTAGAAAGAGCATCTTCTAGATTTTTATAGTCAGCAACTGTGCCAAATGTAACTGCGGTATTGATTTTGTTCTTAAGATCTTGAAGAGCTTTCGCGTCTCTTCCTTCTTTTAGAATAGATTCTAATTTTCCTTCAGGGTCTTCTGATTTAATATATTTTTGTTGTCCATTAAGTATTTTTTGTATTTTTTGCCTTAACTTAAATCCTGTTTCTGAGGCATTTTCGATATCGAGTAACGCTTGCTTAAAAGCCTCTTCAGGGGTATGTCCTTTAAACAAGTGAACGGTTGGTGGGAGTGTAAATGGAGCGAGTAGTACTCGCTTGTCTTTGTCATCAAATAATTGGTTGTAGTGTTGTGCAAGTGGTTTTATTTTTTCATCGGCGGATAAAGTATTATACATGTCTATAAATTCATCAGCCAATGTTGGCTCTTTTATCAATTGATTCAATAAGTCTTGATTGTTGGTAACAATAGTTGTGATTGTATCTACGGTTGAGTTTTTTACCGCAAAACTGAGTGCACGCATAAGTTTGCGAGCTTCTGCCATAAACGATTGACCCGCTTTACGAGATTCTTGTTCTTGCTTAATTACAGGATTGTCTTTAAGAAAAGGATGAGCTGCAAGTTCTGAGAGCTCTTCTTCATTAAGTTCTGATAGACGAGGTTTGAGCTCTTCAGGGTAAAGTCGAAGGATTTTGAGGTCATTTTCATTTTTAAGAGATAAAGTATCTAGATTTTTTGGTTTATTCTTCTTGATCCACTCAGTCGCCCTGGCGTCAAATTTACTTTTCCATCCTGGATATTTTAGTAGATGGTCATAAAACTTGTTAAATTGATCCGAATTCATTCCTGTAATAAATTCATCCCATAAAGCATCCGGAATTGATGGAATAATAAGCTCGTAAACATAATCATTTTGTTGCATGGCAGTTACAAGGATTTTTGCTTGTGCGAGCTTTTCTAGGGCTATGTCATGTTCAAGCAATTGTTCTCGAACGAATCTGCGAAAACTGTTATCGTCTATAAGCTTATCTTTAATCGTTTCTTCTTCATCAATAACAAGAGCTTCGTCTTCGTCATCACTCCAGCCTTCGTCATCGCTCTCAGCCTTTGTAGATTTAGGATTTATAGGTTGATTAAGAATTTTTGTGAGATTTGGGAAATCTTCTCCAGCGCTTTCTTTAATCTGTTTGTAATACTTTGCATTAAGAGCTTGCGCAGTTTCTTCTTTTAGGCCCGAGGTTTTCTTTGGTTTTTCTAATATCTGAATTGTCTCGAGTAATGATGCTTGTTCTACAGCACTCAGTAAAGTTAGAATAGGGTTTTTATCATTAAGTGTAATCTTGAGACAAGGGCAGTAGAGTGATTCAATTGTAAGATAATTATCAAAAATATTTTTTCTAAATTCTGAGTCAGTATTAAATTTGTCATTAAAGGCTTTTTGTGTAGGGGTTATGGCTAAGGGCCAATCTTTACTAGAAGGGACGGATGATTCGCGTACAACTTTTTTGAGGGTAACCCCTTTTTGAATTTCGCTAAGCAGATCTCCTTTTACAGGTGTTGTTTGTTCAGGCTGAATCAGGTCAGTTTTTTTTGGGTCAGACTGAACCAAGTCAGGTAGCTTTTTTTCAACAATAACTGTATACCAAGATGGGTTTGGGATTTTGATTTGGTCCTTTAGTGCCTCCATAATATCTATGAATTCATCTAAATTATCAGATTTTATAGATTTAATGGCCTCTAAAAGATTCTTGAGATTCTTATTGTTATATTTTTTGAGGTGATCATCTATGGCAGTATAAGCAGCTTTTTTTGCATAAGGGGATTTAGATTCTGTCAATTTTTTGATTGATTGTGCGGTAGGTTGACTAGATTCTTCGTATGTTGTTCCGTCATTGCTTTCCATTTTTATATTCAGAATAGCTTCTATGTCTTTTTCTAAATATTCATGAAGAGGCTTGATTACGAGTGAATTATTGATTGTATCTGCGTCTTTACCGAGCTCTTTAAACTTATTATCAAGGGCCTGTTTTTCTGGATGTGAACTCAGATAAATCGTGAATTTTTCTTTGTCTGTATCAGACAAGGCTTTGAGTTCATTGGTTAAGGAAGAAAGTTGACTTTTAAATGCTATTCCATCTAATAAACCGCTAGACTTTTTCAAAGCTAAAATCTTTTCTGTAATCAACTCAAATTTTTTTTCATCGCCATGAATAAGCTCATTCTTCAGTTCCCCCAGCTTCCCCCTCAACATCCCCAGCTTTCCTTTAAGCGCCCCAAGCTTACCTTGCAACGTAACCAGTTGATTGCTTAATGGCTCGGCCATAGGGTGAATTGGGGTAAGCGATGACGCAATAATGCACGTCAGTGCAAGCGATAACAATTTTGTAATCATAAGTATTCCTTGAATTTAAAAGCTAGAGGTCGATAAGCTTGTGGCATAAGTATTAAAAAATACTCATGCATAAGACAAGGGTTCAAATAAACAAGGAGAAAGAATGTTAAAAGGAATACGTAAACTATTTTTGCTGACTGTGCTTACTGTTATGCAGGGAGTGCTTCAGGCAGACTTACCAGCACAACTTCATAGCCTTCAGGGGCGACTTGGAGGCCTTAAAGCCAAGCTTGAGGAGCTTAGAGGTGCCTTGCAGGATTTGAAAATAAAGCTTGAAGAGGCTGGCAAAGAAGAGGCGATGAATCAGCTTGTTCAAGAGAAAGCCTTTGATAGCTTTATGAAAAAAATTTCACCACACCTGAGTGATAAAGTATTTATCGATAAAATTAAGGCAGCTTTTAAAAAAAATGGCTATGCAGTATTCGATCAAATTGCGAAGCTTTTTCCTGAAGATCAGTTTAATGATGAGCTTCGACAAGTTAAAGAACACTTTTTAGATCTTTATGAATCCTTTATTGAAGATGATCTAAAAAATGACAAGATTGGTGACAGATTTGGTGCGGCACGAGCAAAAAGCTCACGCTTATCGGAGTTAGAGCGGCGCTATAATTTGGCTTTTTTAAAAGGAAAAAGAGCATTAATTATAAATGAGATTATTAACAATAGCAGTGGCTTAGGTATTGAGGAGCTTAAAACAGTCTTAGGAGCTATTAATAACGATTACGAAAAGCATTTATTTGTAAGTCTTGTGACAAAAGCTTTAACTGAAAAATTTCTTATCGAAGCTGATCAAAAAATATTAGCCCAAGAGCTTATTAAAAGTATTTCTTCAGGTACCAATGCTCAACAGATAAGCACAATTAAAAATATTATCAGCAAAGATGGGCTTAAAGGATTTTATCAAAGAAGAGCAAAGATTTTATTGATGGATGGTCTAAGCGGTGCAGCAAGTAAATACCATAATAAGAGTGAGATGAAATATCAGGGAATAAACATTATGCCTGCTGCTGCAAGTAAAGCAATCTTCCCCCATAACACAGGTGGGTTTAATGATCTACTGAAGAAACTTGAAGAAGGATTAGCACAGAAAAAACCATTAGTAGAGACCGAGCAAGCTCGAATAATTCGTGTTAAGGAAAATGAAAAGATATTTAAAGCAATTCCTATTGCCGGCATTCCATGTGAGCAGCTTTATGAAGCTTTTGCACAAGAAGTAGAACATTTAAATTTCTTAAAATTTTTTTTAACTAATCAGAATTTGCTTAAGCCAGATGAAAATAAAAGGCTTTTAGCAAAAAACATCCTTCAAAAAATTGTGGGCGAAGTTTCTTCAAAGAGTGATGACGATTGGGATACTGAAGAAGATAGAGTTTTTAAGATTCCAGACTGGTTCAATACTTTATCAATAGACGAAGCTCTAAAAAAAGAAGCTTTAATCACTATCATGAGATCTACTCTTGAAGAAGGAATAAAAACTGACGACGAGTTTAAGATATTTAAAGCGAAATGCGATAAACTCACGGCGCTTGCTCAACCAATACAAGATATTCTCTTTGATGAAGATACAAAAACCAAGCTCGAGGGGTTTTTGAATTATTCTAATACCCCCCCCGTAAGAGTGCATGGGTTAGAGCAAAAAATTAAAAACGCTGAAGATGCTTATAATAAGGCTCAAGATGAAGAGGCTAAAAAAAGAGGACCTGGAGGAGCTGGCGCTAGTAATGAGCTCAAAAAAGCTGTGATTGAAAAACGGAGTGCTTTTGAAGATTCGGATGACGATGAAGAAGATGATGGTTTTTGGGACTCATAAGCTATGATTCTAAATGGGGCCGGTGGTTATGTGACTATCGGCCCCGCATATTTTTGAGCCCTCGGGCTATTTGTTATCCCTCATAGAGAAGCCTGGATAGACAACATCGAGTTGGCCTAGAGTACGATTGAAGCCTGTGATCAATGAGTTCCAGAAGAGATAGGCTTATGCCTGCTTGAGTAAAATATCTTTTTTATGGCAAGCGATGCCAAAGAAGGCTATTTTCTCAACTCCTTGGCTGCGCAGCTCTGCGGCATAATCTCGTTTCTGTATCTGCTCAAGCGCTCGATCAGCACATTCCTGCATGGTTTCGTCTTCATCACTATCGAACTTTTTAAATTCGATAATAACTCCAGGCAAGGTTTTGGCGTGTGGTATGAGCATGATGTCATATCGACCATAGCCACTTTCGCGATTTGAGCGGACCGCGTAGTTGTTCGATAAAACCACAAGTAATCCAAGCGCGAAAAGATGGTAACTTTTTTCAGGTTCATTGGTGTCGACATCATGAAAACTCATGCTTTGAATCATAAATTTTGCCAGAAGTTTGCCAAAAAGTTTTCCATCAGCTTCACCCAGTGCTTGCTCAAGATAGCGGACGTCGTCGTAGCCCAAGCTTTGTCTAAACAGATCACTGATGAGCGTATCAAAAAGTGAGAGTAATTCTTTGTTTGGAAGCACGAGCGAGCAGATGTAGTGGCCGCGAGCGTTGATAACAACGTGGCTGATGGTAACATAGCCGCTAAAAAGCAAAAGCGACCAGATGGAATTGGCGTCGTTACTCATTCCAGGAAGTACCATTTTATCGTCGATTTGGATATCAGGAAGAGCATTGCCCTGCACAAGTTGGGCACAGGCTTCTTTGATTTGTGGTGATGCCTGGGCAATAATGGTTCGAATTAACCCGTTATCGCTGGTGTTAACCCAGTAGGGGATAAGGCTGCCGCCTGATTTAACGCAGTTCAATGCAGACCAAGGGTTATAAATTTTGGTCTCACCAATCAGGTAGCCGTTGTACCAGTCTTTAAATTGTGGTGCAATTTGTTCAAGCTGATAGTCTGCAAGCATGCGGTCAATTTCTTGTTGCGTGAATCCAAATTTATCAGAGAAATTTTGATTCAAAATTGTTGCAACTTCAAGGTTATTCAGGCCAGAGAAGATGCCTTCTTTTGCAGTACGTAAGATGCCTGTTATCACGCTGCGCTCAAGGCTCGAGTTGTCTTTGAGCACACCGCACAGCAAGCCGCGCATAAATTCAATAATATTGTTGTAGTAGTTATGCTGATATCCAGCGTGGACAGGTGAGTCGTATTCATCAATCAGGACAACAACTTTTTCTTGATGATAGCGCTCTAAGAAATCCGAAAGGTTCCGAAGGCTGTTGTGATAGTCTTTGCTTGTTGCTTTTTGTGCACAAATATTTCTAAAGAGCTCTTTTTCAAAGTCTTTGAGTATATTAGTTTCTAGAAGATAATCATGTCGTGCGTATTCTCTGGCTATAATATCAATAAGTTTTCCCTTGGTAACTTCCCAATCACTCTCTTTAACGTCTTTAAACGTGACAAAAATAACCGGAAATTTGCCCTGCAATTTTGCCATTTCAGGAATATTCCAGATCTTTTTATCTTCAAAAAGATGAGCATTTGATTTTTCGGTCTTTTCATAAAAATATCTGAGCATCGATAAATTTAAAGTTTTACCAAAGCGGCGGGGGCGAGGTATGAGTGTGACTATTCCACCTCTGATACGAAGCTCTTGAATAAGCAATGTTTTATCAACGTAATAATAATCATCTTCAATAAGTCTTTTGTAATCGCTTAAACCAATGGGAAGTAGTTTCATAGCCCGCCTCTTTTTGAAAGAGAGAAATTATACTTTTATGCTTTGAGTATAGCATACGGTGCAAACCTGCCTATACCTCCCCGAATTCAAAGCGTTCTAAGCCCCGGGCTGTTAATTTATCCGCCATAGGGAAAACTTCATGGCTAGGATAGATAACAGAGGCGTCGTAAAAGTAAGTAAACTTACTTAATGAGTCTTAATGTGCGGTTAAAAGTAAGCGTGCTTACTCTTCAAACGGCTTGCGTCTGCCGGCAAAGGCTTGGGGACCAGCAGCCACACGGTCCAATCAGGCGTGCACGGTGCAACCTGGTCTTGGGTTGGAGGTAGAGGGTGATGGGATACAAAAGAGAACAGGCGGCCTTTCGACCGCCTGCGAGAATTACATTTATTTTGAGTTAAGGCGTAATGCCAAGTGCTGTCAAAACCTCCAAGCCATAAGGGCCTTTTGCAGAGAATTGATCTCTTTTAGCTGTGACAAGATTTTTGAGTTTATTTTTATTAATCCTATCTAGTTTTGCGATAGAATTTCGACATTTTATAATGTCAATAATTTCATCGTCGTCTAAGTTTCGAACTGCTCCAGACCCGATAAGGCCGCCGATGGGAGGAGGTGTTGGCGGACTGCCTGCTGCTGATATTGGAGGAGGTGTTGGCGGACTGCCTGCTGCTTGAGCTACAGCTAACGGTTTTTTGTTGATAATCTTTTTAAGAGCTTCCTCATCTTCAGGTACTGAAGTTGCTATCACTGCTGGACTTTCAGACGATGCTTTAGGAATTGCTTTTTTTGCCCCTTGAGGCTTTGGTAGTTCTATAGAATCTATTTCATCATCTGAAGCACCAAGACTTTGCAGTAATGCACTTACGTGAGGTGCTTGTATTATACTTGGAAAAATATACCCGCTATCGCTTTTGGTAACTTTATCTTTGAGAATTATTAAAATTTTATCTTTAAGTAATATTTTATCCTCATCTTCTAGCTTATCTAAGCCAGCTTTATTATCGAGCAAGGCTTTTATTGATTCTGGCGTTGCTTCAAAAGAATTAATTAGTCCTTTAAGCGTATCTCTATTAGCCTCTATTTTTAGGCGAAGGCTTTCTATCTGTTCGAGAGTTAAAGGTTTTTTTGAAATAGGAGTTTTTACAGGTGCTGCGGCTCCGCTCAGTGATGAACTTGGCGTAACTGGTTTATTTAGATTTTCTCTTGCTTTTTGAACAAGCGAATGGACTTTTTGATTATCTTTTTTACCTGTGTTTAAAGTTTTGATTTTATCATCTAGAGTCGTTTTAAATTCACTGTAGTAATCAAAATGACTTGTCCCAATCACCGCATTTAAAGTATTATTGAATGGTTGCTGTAAGTTTGCTGCTGAAGCTGGAAATTGACTCAGCTCAAGCCAATTATCTAGATTAAGACTAACAATAAAATTTTTTAAATCTTGAGTTGTTTTTTTATCGGATATTACTTGTTGCCAGGCCTGAATAATAAAACCTTTTTTCTCATCATCAGTGGCTTTTAGTGCTTTTGTTTTTTCAAAAATAGAGGCAAATGTCTCAAGGCTAGTGATATCTTTAGCATTTACTATTGCTTTTTGTAAATTTAATACAGCATTAGTTAAAGCTTCTTGTTGGGCAATAGCTTCTTTTTTTTCATTGAGCTTTTTATCAATGAGTTGTTTAAGGGCTTCAAATGATTGTTTATTTTCTAAAAGAGCAGGGAAGTTTTGAATGTACTGATCATCAAGACAGACGTCTGTTGCAGATTTAAATTCTTCTAACTCTTTAATTGATTTGCCTCCTAAATCTTGAGTGACCAAATCTTTTGAGTTAGAGGTTAGAAAAGGAGTAAGATTAGAAATGTTTTTTGTTGCTTCTGCTAGTTGTAAAGTTTTTGCTTGCTCAGAGAGTTTTGGATTTGTTGGTTTTTCCAATTTAATATTAGCAGAAAGGGGTACCCATACAATTTCTGCGGGTGTTGAAACTGCGACACCACTGCTTGGACTGCTTCCTCCACCAGAAGGCGCCTTCCCATCAAGCGCATCTTTTAGCTTTTCCAATCCACCCTTAAGCTGCCCAAGCTTGCCTTTTAATCCAACAAGTTTGGACTGTAAATCACCTAATTGACCGCCAAGGTCCATAGCCGCAACAAATCCAGGAAGTGTGATGGCAAGGATAAGGGTGAGCGCAAGCACCCAGAGCTTTTGATGAAGAGCATTGAGTCGATTATGCTTCATGAGGAACCTTTTTTTACTATAAAAAAATTATTGTATGACTTTTAAAAAACAATCTATTATTTCAAATATACAGATGAGTGGGGGGGGGATGCAATAGTTTAGGAAGAAAGGGGGGAGCTGAGCTTGAGCATGGAAGATAGGCAGAACAAAAGGTTCTTGAAGAGCGCTCCTACCAGGGTCATGTAAGAATAATTAATAAAAATGCTTACATAGTTGTCATTTTTTCGATAAATTTGCACATGTAAGTGTCATTTTTAATAGAAAAGTGAAACCATGTTAAGCAGAATTTTGAAATTACCGCTTGAAGGCCAAAATAGCATCTTTCTCTTTGGGCCACGCGGGACCGGTAAGACGTCATGGATTAAGCAATCTTTAGCATCAGAAATTTATTTGGATCTTTTAGATTCATCTACCTATAATCCATTAGCAGCTAACCCGAGCAGGCTGCAAGATTTGATTCCTCAAGGTTACGCCGGATGGGTTGTTATTGACGAAGTGCAACGTATTCCGGAGTTACTGAACGAAGTTCATCGCCTGATTGAACTCAAGAAGATTAAATTTCTTTTGACCGGATCAAGTGCTCGTAGTTTACGACGAAGTGGGGTCAACCTGCTTGCGGGTAGGGCGCTCAAGTATTCTATGCATCCGCTGGTTGTTCAGGAGTTTGGGGGCACACCTTTTCAATTAGATACTATTCTTCAATATGGACTTCTACCGGGTGCCATTGGGCACAGTAAACCCGAAAAGTATTTAGAAAGTTATGTGCAGACCTATTTGCGAGAAGAGGTACTTCAGGAAGGGCTGACTCGAAATCTTGGAACATTTACTCGGTTTTTGGAAGTTGCAAGTTTCTCTCAAGGCCAAGTTTTGAATATTTCAGAAATCTCCCGGGAGCTTGCATTAAGCAGAACATCGGTTGCAAACTATTTTGATATTTTGGAAGATCTTCTTTTGGCAGTGAGAATATCGGTATTTTCTCGGCGAGCAAAAAGAAAAGTCATCACACATCAGAAGTTTTATTTCTTCGATACAGGTGTTTATAAAACATTGCGTCCCAAGGGGCCATTCGATTCAACAGCTGAGCTTGAAGGCGCTGGTCTTGAAACACTTTTTTTTCAATCACTTCGTGCAATTAATGATTACTACGAACTGAATTACCAAATTCATTTTTGGAGAACACTTGCAGGAGATGAGGTTGATTTTGTTATCTACGGTCCACGAGGTTTTCATGCTTTCGAAATCAAGCGTTCATCACAGATCAAGCCCAAGGACTTAAAGGGGCTTAAAAATTTTGGAGAAGATTATCCTGAAGCCAAGCTTTACGCGCTTTATTTAGGCAACCACAAGGAATACCATGGTAACATCAACGTGATGCCTTTTGAAGAAGCGTTACGCCTGTTGCCGGAGCTGATTGGTTGAGTTTTCTTGTATATCTGCTCAAAGATTCTAAAAAAAGTTGAGATAAAAAAGTAAGAAAATGATGGTTTGTTCTTAAAACACCTTGTAAATTTTAATTTGATTTCGAATTTACAAGGTGTTTTACAGAAAGTAAGCATAAATTGCTTATTAAACTAATATTAATTATGCGGCTCTTCCTTAATTTCAAAGTCCTCAAAGACCTCAAAAGAACAGTTTTCTTTCCATCCATCCATTGGCAGGCTGGCCTTTTGAGCCAGTTGCTCAAGGGTGGTTGGTAAGTCCCATTTCCATTCAACCGGTACCTGGGGTAAAAATACCGCGCTGTGGGTCTTGGCGCCTGCTTGATCAAGCTTGTTTAAGATGACGCCGTGCTTGCCAATTATAATATCTTGGCAGCTTGGTACCGTATGTGGCGGTGTGAGGACTGAGATATCGATAACAAGATTGTTGAGCTCACCTGCTTGCACCGGCTTAAAGCGGGTGTCGTGAAGTGCCGCTGCGTAGCTCATTGCCATGACGGTTTGGAAGAGCGGGTCAGGTGTGGTAATACGGCCAATGCAGCCGCGCAAGTTGCCATCTTTTGTATTGAGCGTAATAAATGCACCGCTGGGTTGCACAACTCCGGGGCTGATGATGGGGCGCAAGAGGTGGTCATCAACTTGCTGGTCTTGAGGCTTAACAACATTTTCAAGGGTGCTGCGCGCGCAGGCAAGCAGTGCTTTTTTTTCGTAACCGGAAAGTGAATCGGAGGCTATATTTGGCCCTTCAGGTTTCTGGGCAAAGACAATTCCTGCGTAGCTGACGCTGCGGTGTGCCTGCGCGTCTGGTACCGGTTGCATGAGCTTTTTGATGTTGATGATTTGATCTGCTGTTTGGCGCGCTTGCTCAAGGTGTGCTGAGGTGTAAGAGCAGCAGAGCGTTGGTGTTACCGGCTGAATTTTTTCAGACTCAAGCAGCGCAAGCAACAGTTTGATGGGGTCGCGTCCGCAAATGGTCGCGCTCGTTTGGTGAAGGTATTTTGAAAAACCTTCGAACGATTGTGCAAAAATTGCTTGCAGTCCCATGGAGTCGAGCTGGCGAATATTGTCCATAATATTGGTATCAAAAATTTTGTAATCATAGTCGGTACCGTGATGTGTAAAGTCTGAGCTGACGACAATCAGCGTTGTGTCATCGATAATCTGACCCAAGTGCTTTAAAATTTCTAAATAATTTTCTCCTAAAATTCGTCCAACAATCAGTGGGACAAGTTGAAAAGACTCAATCGTTTTTTGCAAAAAAGGCAGCTGTATTTCAAGCGAATGTTCGGGCTTATGTGCTTCAGGAACAACGCGAAATTGCTTGCAGTGTGCAAGCGTGTTGAGCGCATTGTGGTCAACAGGAATTTCCCCGAGTGGTGTTTTGTACACGGTGTAGTCGGGCAGTGCAATGCCGTGCAGCAATGCAAAATGACTGGGTGCAAGGATGATAACGCGTTCGATGAGGTTGTTTTTTTGACCATTTTCAACAAGGGTTTGATATGCGCTTGCAGCGCAAAGCCCTGAGTAGTAGTGGCCAGCGTGAGGAACAATGAGTGCGCGCACGTTGCGTGCTGCAACCGGCACTGCAAATTCTTGAGCTGCAAGTTCAAAATAGCCATCAAGCTCAGCATCTAGTTTGGCAGGGTCATGCGCATACCAGCCTTCAGGTAAATGTGCTTCGTGCACAACAAGCGGTGCAGGGGGTAGGCTGGAGTTAACAATTTTTTTAGTACAACAGGTTGGTGCAAGCAGCATGAGGGTCGGCAGCGACCAGAGAAGAATTTTTTTCATAGAGAGATCCTTTTTTTCGAATTTTTATTTCCAAGTGTATGAAGATAAGAAAAAAGATACAATTTTTTCGGTATTATTGACTATTTGAATAATGAGCCAATAGAATCAAGGTGAGAAGAGCACGTCGTATTTCATAATGAGGGGGAGGAGCGATGCGTGCAATTAAAGTCTTGTCTGGCTTCTATTTAATGCTTTTGATGTTGCTTTCTATACAACAGTTGAGTTGCCAAAGTGAAAATAATAAAAATAATAAGAACTTATTGAAGCTTGCGCTTTTCGACAGTGTTGGCCAAGAGCGTTGGGCTTACCGACCATTTATCAAACTTGCTCAATCAGCCGGTTTTTCGGTTAAGTATGTTCCGATTGACCAGATTATGGACAGCACAATCAGTCAGCTTAATTTGTCCAGCTACGATGCTGCATTTTTTATCACGGGAGGAGAATTTTTTGGAGGGATTCAAAAATCTGCCGTGTGCCAAAAATTTCTTCAGCTTATGCGTTCCTATGCAGTGCTTAAAAATCGTTTAATTGGACTTGCACTTCCTGGTGCAAGTGTGCCACCAAATACAAGTGTTATTGGCGCTTACGCACCGGTTTTGGGTGCTCTGGGTATTCCCGTTGCATTAGCCAGTGGACAGCAGTTTGCAGCACAACATGCAACGCAGCACAAGCTCCATGCATTCTTAAACACATGCAATCTTTTTTTAACAACACCTCTTGAACGGCGCTCGTGTGCCTACCACACAACGCTTAATGCTCCGCATCATGGTTTTGTGTGGGATTGCGATGCGGTACAAAATCGCTTGCTTGCTCAAAAAAGCGACGTGTACCTGCTTCCCATGCGCCGTACCTGCTCAAAAGAAATTGAGCGCAGCTTGCCGTATGGCGTTTATTGGAACGATACAAAAAATCAAAATCACGTTGCACTCATTTCTCCTGCAATGCTTTCGTTTGGCGGGATTTCTGAAAGTTTTCATATCACGCCGATATCACCAACACTGAAAAAAGAGATGCTCAGTATGGTGCAGCGTATGCTCTGCGAGCTTAAAACGCTCATGACAAGCAGCGATAAAAATATAGAGCAAACAATTTATTTGCTTAAAAACGGAACTGCATCAGCTCCATTTCCTGAAAAGCTACAGTTGGTTGGGAATGCAGTTCAAACACCGCGCAATCACATGCGAAAAACTGCTTGGATGGAGATTCCAGCATTTTATGATGATGATTTTCCAAAAGACTTTACCCCTGAACAAAAACAAGCGGCGCAAGCTGACCGAGCCGCACGGCAAGATGCTTTAATCAATTATACACTCACTTCAGGCCTTGATGCCTTGTGGATTAGCATTACGCCCAACATTTACTACAGTCCGATTGCAAAAATGGTAAAGCCGGATGCAGCACAAACAAAAATATTACAAAAAAAGTTTGTCGACTCACTTTCGCTTTTTACTCAAAAACTTAAGCAGGGGGCAGAGCGCCTGAAGTGCAGTATTCCTAAAATTATTGTTGGGTTTGAAGTTGCCAATAATTTATATCCGCCCAACATGCCGAAAAATTTTGCACTCGATTTGTATGGTAATGAATATCGCGATATCCCGGCACCGCTTGAACCAAGCTTTTGGGAGCATGAGGTAAAAATACCCCTTGATGCCTTTTTAAAGACTTGGAATAATCCAAATGTTGGTCGTGGCATTCCTATTTCAGGCGTTATGCTTGACCTTGAAATGTATTGCCGAAAAACAACCGGTACCTTTTTAACGACCATGGGTTTTGATGCTCAGACTTTTAGCCAATTCAAAAGTGATAAGAATGGTAGTGCTCTTGGTAAGCAAATTCACGATCGTGTTCAGTATCTGATGCAGCATCAGCTCACCGAAAAATATTTTCAATTTTTGGAACAAAAGGCTGGAAGCCTTGGTGACTCGCTCAAGCAATTTTTCCTCAAAAAAATACCTGGCTGCCAGATAATGTGTTATACTCCGAACATTCTTTCCAACTGGTTTTATAAGGGACTATGCAAAGGGTTGAGCAAGGGGCGCTCAGACCCGCTTTACTTACTGACTTTCAATTCTGAATTTAGTTTGCATAAGCGGTGGTTTGAAAAAAATAACATTCCAGTTAGTCACGCGTGCGTGTTGCTGCTTTCAAAATTGCAGAAACCTGATGACTCCACGTTGGTAGAAGAGATTTTGCGTACACATCATGGCGTCTGGTATAATCGCTTTTCTCGTTTGGCAGAAAAGCATGAACCGGGAAGCTGGATTAATGTGGAGCAGTCTCCCATGAGCGATGAGCAAAAGGCGCAGTTCTTTGCTCGGGCTCGTGCACTGAAGTGATAAGGTAACTAGTTATTTGTTAGAAGGATTTATAAATCATGGCAGAAAGTGTTAACGCAGCAAATTTTGAGCAAGAAGTTCTTAAGTCTACGATTCCTGTGGTTGTTGATGTTTGGGCAACCTGGTGTGGCCCTTGCCGCCAAATGGCTCCTATTTATGAAGAGCTTTCAAAAGAGCTTGAAGGAACTGTTAAGCTGGTGAGCTTGAACATTGATGAAGAGCGTGATCTTGCAATTGCGCACAACGTTTCTTCAATTCCAACCTTCATCTTTTTCAAAGATGGCAAAGTGGTTGGTAAAGAGACCGGATTCATGAATAAAGATGCGCTCAAGGGAAAAATCGATACGCACCTGAAATAAAAAATATGGGCCGTAAGTTTTACAACTTACGGCTTACATAATAGATGGTTCAATCTTTTATCAAAAACGGGTTGTTTTTATGTACATTCTCAATGGCAAAATTCTCATACAGCCTTTACTTGATGCGCAAATTCAGCTTAATGAGGCAATTAAAACAGCTCAAAGTCGTCTTGAAATTACAGGGGCAATTAAGTGTTTTGAATATTGTTATGAAATGAGCTGGAAGATTATGCGTAAGATTTTAATTGAGCAAGGGATTGATGAGAATGTTAATAGCCCAAGGAGTGTATTTAGACATGCTCATTCCTCAGGCCTGATTGATAATGTTCAAGCATGGAATGATTTTATAGAAAAAAGAAATTTAACGGTCCATACCTATGATGGCCATTTAGCTGATATTGTTTTTGAGTCGCTGCCAACTTTTGCAGACGAACTTGATTTATTTGTTCTCAAAATAAAGAGACTATGATGTCACTTATTCTTGATAAAAAACACAAAAAAATTATTGATGCATTTTTACTTCAATATCCGTATCAGTTTTATGCCTATGGCTCACGAGCAAAGGGTTCTATAAATCAGTATTCAGATCTTGATTTGTGTTTAATGTCACCGGTTTCCGGGGATGTTTTTGCCCACATAAAATATGGCCTATCTCAGCTTATGCTCCCATTTGGTATCGACTTGATTGCTTGGCAATATATTTCAGATGAATTTAAAAAAACAATTCAAAGTAGCCTGATTCCCTACACGCCGGATCTATTTTTGAGTGCAGACCTTATCGATCTTTCTCATCAGATTAATTCTTCTATGCCAACCTGGGATGGTCGCTGTGGGCTGCAAATAAATGTAACAAATGACTACGATCAAACATTTCGTGTTCAGAAAATAACCATGAATGCAGGTTTGGGAACTCATCTTGATGTTCCTGCTCATATCATTCAGGGGGGACTTGATTGTTCACAAATAACTTCACAGCAGCTTCAAGCGCCTTGTACCGTCATGTATGTTGATATTAAAAAGAATCCCGATTTTATTCTAACAAGAAATGTGATTGAGCAGTTTGAAGCTGAGCATGGGAAAATAATTCCGAACAGTTGGTTTCTTGTTATGTTCGGTTGGGGTAGTCGGTGGCACGACGCCATTGGTTATCGAAATGCAGACGCTGCAGGCACGATGCATTTTCCAAAAATCGATGGAGATGCGGCTGAACTTTTTATAGAACGTCAAATTCTAGGAATAGGGGTTGATACTTTATCTCCTGATGGCGGCGATGGTTCTTTGCAGTTATTGCATAAAGCTTTATTACCTAAAAATATTTTTATTCTTGAAAACCTAAAATTTGTAGAAAATCTTCCAATTCAAAGTGGTTATCTTTTAGTGTCACATCTACCAATTGTTGGTGGTACAGAATCTCCAGCGCGTGTGGTATTTTTGTGTCATCAGTAAAATAATTTATGCACCCCATACAGGAATGGTCTTGCCTTCAACGGTATGACTTTGTGTGAAGATTTTTTCATCCCACGATTTTGTATCAGAAGGGTCAAAGATAACCAGGTACCCCTCAGTTGCATTTGCTTTGTCCATATACTCTGCAGTTTGCTTGAGCCCTTTTTCTAAAGATTCTTGTGATCGTTTAATTTTAAGCTCAACAACAATCCGCTGATTTCCAGCTGGCCATTCAATTGAGATATCAACACGCTTGCGCCCAAGTGCATATTCGCGATGAATTTTTCCCCCGCCATTTACAATGCGTTGTAGAAACGCCATCATAATGATGTGAGGGGCCGATTCTTTATAGCTATTTCGCTCGATCCAAATTTCAGAATGTTCTCGATAAAATTGTTGAAAGGCTTGTAGTACTTTGTGCATGTTCAAAGACCCATCAGGGTTTTGGTACCAGATTGTCTTTTGAACAATCGTTGCTTGTAGTGCGTATGACAATTCTCGAGGAATTATTTCTTGATAAATTGGGTTTGCAATACATAAAATTTTTTCTTTTTTGGCGATAAGTCCCAAATCACAAACATATGCAATATCATCAGTTGAAACATCAAGACTTTCTTGATCGCCATTGATAATTGCATCAATGATACTTCTTACACGTGGTTCATGGAGGCGGTCAACTAAAACATCGATATGTGTGTCACGCCTTAAGATAAGCGTTTCTTTTGCTTGTTCAATAATATTTTTGGTAATTGCGCAACTACGATCTGTTATGTTTCGAAAGCATGCTTGGTATGCAAGTGCGTTGACAAGCCATGGTTGTCCCTGAGTGAGATAAAATGCATACTCAAGAGCTTCATCAGTGAATTGTTGCCCAGTTTCTTTCGTATGTTGTTCATATAAATTACGCACTTGTTCGCGTGAGAAGTTTGGAAGTATTAAGCTTTCTGCCTTGATGTTAAACGCGCTTCCACCTAAAACCATCGATTGTTCTTGTTCTGACCAAATACGGTAATCGCGAACATCTCGTACTCCCACCAAGCAGACAGTCTGCGGAAATGCGTGCGGTCTACTTGAATACCCGGCGCGTAATTGTCTCAAAACTGAGATGAGGGTATCCCCGATGAGTGAATCAATTTCATCAATAAAAAGGATGAGCGGTTTGAGGCTTACTGTTGCCCAGTGAGATAAAAAAGTGAGGAGCATAGCTGCTGGAGGGGTTGATGACTGGATCAGCTCTGTGAGATGTTTTGTAAGATTCTGTGAGTTTGGGATTTGTTGTAAAATAGCAATCAAAAATAGTTGTAAAATAGTTTTCATGCCTTCGTGAACATTTCCTCGTGTTACTTGTGCAGGTTCAACGTTTACGTACAGTGCTTGATATTTGCTTGCTTCATTAATTTCACTGACAAATTTGAGCAAAACGGTTGTTTTTCCACTCTGACGAGGAGCATGAAGAACAAAATATTTTTTTTGGTCTATAAGTTGTTGTAATTCGTTTGCATTTAAGCGGTGCGGCACGTAGTAGTGGTTTTCAGGGTTAACTGGGCCTGCGGTATTAAAAAAGCGCATGATCATATCCCCTATTCAGGTATAATTTGTGAAAAACTCTTTTCAATAATACCACAACGTGCAAATGAAAAAAGGGCAGCACCGATTAAGTGCTGCCCCTGAATAAGAAAAAAGTCTTATTTTTAGAATCGATATTCAAATCCAATATTCAAGTGAAATGCTGTGCTTGTGCTGAGTCTGAAGTTTTCTTCAGCATCGGCATCGGTACGAGCATCGTTTGGAATATTTGTTTCAAAATAGTCGCCATTCAGTTTTACGCCTTGCACGTCAGTGAAAAATCCACCAGGGATAAATGCTGCTGCGTTAGCAAAAATCGATAAATCTTTGATTGGCACATACTTGGAAATGATGTTTAATTCAGTTCCCATAAAGTTGCGTGCATCTTGGTCTGTTGTCTTCTTTGTTGCAATATCATACTTTTTAGAAGTATGTGTTTTCCAGAAGAACATCACGTTAGGGTTGAGCATCAAAGTTTTGTCTTTGAGTGCTGGCTTCCATTCAAGACTAACGCCGGTGTGTTGCAAGTCGCTGAAGCTCAAGTCAACGGCTGCAGATGCAGATGAGTTTGCTGGAAGGCTGATAGGTCGTCTGAGGTTACGCTCATCAAGTACCAAAATACTCTTTACGCGTTTACCCGCATACCATTCATGAAGACCAACAAAGCCTTTGAACTCTTTGTCCGCTTCAATTGCATGAGGGTTGGTGTCACCGGTTGCATATCCGTAGGCGGCTGCAAGTTTTAAGTTTGCTTCGTCAAAAGTGTATGCTGCGTCAACAACGCCCATCCAGCCATTGAAGTGACTCTTGTATTCTGGACGGAAGCGGTCAGATTTGCTTTGAAGACCGTTGCTGCCTGGTTTGCTTCCTACCTGGACGACGCCTGCAATATTTTGATCGGGATTGTTATTAATCAAAAGTCCCGTTGCAGGGTTAACATTGTTTTGATACACAGTATTGTTGTTTGATGGAGTAGCATAAGCAGTAGAAAGAACTTTTCTTGCTTCATCTGTAGCAGTTCCTGGTATAACTATATTTCCTGGTGTAGTGTCTATGACGTGTGAATAAACTTCTGCAAGTTGATCTTGCGTATCAAGAAGTACTCCAGCAGCATTTACATTAGGAATACGAGTTATTTTGGTTACGTTACGATCAATTGCATGCGCAATTTCACGACCAAAGTTGGATGCAAATTCGCCACCAAATTCAAAGTTGTTTTTGCTGTATTCAATTGCAATACCGGTTGCGCCCAGGCGTGTTGATGCGTCCGGAGCAATTTCGATTTGTTGGTCTGAAGCTTCGTTTACAAAGAAGTATGGTTCAATTTCAAGATCACCAAATTTTTCAAAGCGAGCTGGAGAATTAAACTTAATGCGTGCTGCAAACAGTTCATCATCTTTGTTTACGCCTCTCCATGGAGATGCACGTCGGCCAACCCAGTGCTTTTTATCACCGTTGAGCGTATCAGAAATGCTCTTGCTGCGTTCTTCAAACTTTGCATAATACAGATCGTAGCTCACAACATCTTTGACCAAAGAGCCGCTGAGCAAAATGCCCGGAGCAGATTTATCATCTGAGTATGAATAGAGACCCAAAATTTCTTTGTTAGCACCGTACATTGAACCAAGCGCAATACCGCGACCAAGATCAAACGGGAACCAACCAAGTTTTAAGGTATGAATGTTAACGGATTCTACGCCAAAAATAGCGTTCAAGCTCATTTGGAGCCATCCATCTTTAACATAAACAAGCGGTTTGCCTGTTCCGTGTGAGTGATAACCAAATACCGATTCGGAAAGTTTTACGTTTGAAACGCCAACGCTTCCTGCTTCGTATTTATCCGCAAAGGTTGCTTGCTTACCCCAAACACCTTTGTGGCGCAAGTCGGTAAACAATTCAACAGCGGTATGACCAAATTTTTCTTTTCCAAATTTTGCATCAAAAAAGAGGTCGATGCTGTGTTTGAAAAATTCACATTGGTCAGGGATCTGTCGGTTCAAAAGATAGGTTGCATCTTGGTAAACATGTGAGATTTTCGAGATGCTTCCAATAGTAAGTTCCGAATCGCCTTGCTTGAAAACAAAGGGAACTTTAACACCAGCTGTTGCCGGTTTTTTAATAACGACGGGAGAGAATTTTCCCTGAGTTGCTCGAGCGCTGCTTTGAAGTATTGGAGTTGTGTTTGCTGCCATTAAAAGTGGCTTCGCTTCAACTTCTTGTTCTACCTCTACGATGCGTGCTAAATCTTGGTTGATTTTTGCTGCATGTACGGTAAAACTTCCGCATACCAGCATACTGGAGACTGCAAGGAGCAATTTCCTGTGCATTGTCATTGATGTCCTTTCCACGATAAACAGATACGCTTGAACACCTTGTTCAAGTGAGCATATGATCTCGTGGATTTGGACTTTTGTCAATTTCCGTTTTTACCCAGCGCAACAAGCAAATCGCCTATCTGGTAGGCCTTGCCAGCTCCAAGCGTGAGGAGCAAATCGCCCTCCTGGAGCTGGTTTTTGACTAATTCTGCAATTTCATTGTGCTGTTGGATGTAGCGGATATCAAGGCCTGGTCGGAGTTCCTTGATCTGTTCAACAAGGCGCAAACTAGTAATATTTTCAATCGGTTTTTCCGATGCCGGATAAATATCGGTGATATAAATAGTTGCAGCTTGGTAGGGTGCATCTTCTTTGACAAACAGCTGAACAAAGTCATTCCATAAATGCATGGTACGACTAAAGCGGTGTGGTTGAAAAATAACAATCAAGCGCTTTGCTTTACGCTTTTCAGCCACCTTAAGGGTGCTGTGCATTTCGGTTGGATGATGACCGTAGTCGTCAAAAATTTCAGCACCTTTGTAGGTTCCCTTGAATTCAAAGCGACGCTCGACGCCCTTAAAATTTTCAAGTGCATGAGCAATGCTTGCAAAAGGGACTTCAAATTCTAAGCAGACTCCCAGTGCAGCCAATGCGTTTTGGACATTATGAATACCCGGGACATTGAGTGTGATGCTGCCCAACAATTGCTTTTCTTTAACGCCTCGTTCGGGAACAAAGCTGTTGCGATAGACTTGAAACGTCGATTGCGATTTGCCAAGATCGGTTATATTTCCAATAATGTCGGCATCATCGGTTAGTCCATACTTAACAACATTAACGTGATGTAACGGCAAAATAGCACGAACATGCTCGTCGTCGTTGCATAAAAAAGCTTTGCCATAAAAGGGCAGACGAGCGAGAAAGTCTTTAAACGTGCGTTTGATGTCATCTAAATCTTTGTAGGTATCAAGATGTTCAGCATCAATATTGGTAACCACTGCCATGGTGGGGTTGAGATAGAGGAGTGATCGATCGCTTTCATCGGCCTCAGCAATTAAAATGTTGCTTTCTCCAAGGCAGGCTTGGGTGTCGATATTTTTAAGTACACCTCCAACAACGACGGTTGGTTGTTTATCAGCTTCAATCAAAATATGTGCAATGAGTGACGTGGTGGTGGTTTTGCCATGAGCACCCGAAACGGCGATGCTGTACTTGGTACGCATAAGCTCTGCAAGCATGATCGCGCGTGGAATGACCGGAATACCTTTGTGCATTGCGGCAACAACTTCAAGATTGTCCGGTTTTACTGCAGAGGAGTAGACTAAAACGTCAGCATCATGGACATGGGTGACGTCGTGCCCTTCGTGAATGATGCAGTCTATTTTTTGGAGTTCTTGGACTGTTTTACTGGTGGTGCATTCATCACAGCCTGATACGGTGTAGCCTTGCAGCTTAAGGATGCGCGCAATGCCGCTCATTCCTATTCCCCCGATACCCATAAAATGGATGTGCTCGTGTTTTTTGTACATAAAATTATTTACCTAAAAAATTTACCAAACGATTCAAGCCCTTTTCCAATAGCTCTGTGTCACGAGCATAACATAACCTTAAAAACGAATCACCCGATGGACCAAATGAATTTCCAGGAACAAGCGTAACCTTAGCATTATTCACAATGTTCATGCATAAATCGGTTGCATGAGCTTCTTGCGTTTTAAAAAATGCAAAAAATCCACCAACAGGCTTTTGGACAGAAATAATGCCTTGCTCAACAAGTGGAGTAAGCATGCGCATGGTCATATCTCGATTGTAGCGAACGAGCGTATGAAAATGTTGCACAATTTCTTGATGGTCAAGGGCGTACATTGCAGCATGTTGCGAGACATTGTTCAAGCAGTTCAAAAGAGCATCTTGCATACCAGCCAGTGCTTTATTCAGCCGTTCAGGAACAACCAGGTAGCCAACGCGCCAGCCGCTCATGCCAAAATTTTTTGAGAAAGTGTTTGCGCTAATCACCCAGTCCGATTTCATAACGAGTGGGACGATTGAGGTGAGGAGTTCATCAAAAGCATAATCGCTGTATGCTTCATCAACAATTAAAAAGATCTTTTTTTGTTCGCACCATGCAACCAGTTCGAGAATAGTTTTTTGTGGAACAATAATTCCCAGGGGGTTCCAAGGGTTGGAAAAGATGATGATTTTAGTTTTATCGGTTGTTGCCGCTTTTATTTTTTCAACATCAAGTTCCCACATCTCATTATCGTGAGGTTGTGATTTCAGCATAGAAACATGGACCGCTTGTGCTCGGCTTGCTTGGGTTAAAATATCATATGCTGGGTATGCCGGTTCAGGAACAATGACCTCATCGCCAGGGTTCAAAATGCTCAGGTACAAAAGCGAAAGTCCGCCAATGCAACCATGGGTTGGAATGATGTTGTTGACACGAACATCGGTCATGTAACGAGCTGAAAGAAAATTTGCTAACTTTTCGCGTAAAATTTTAAGACCCCAGCAGCTGTCGTAATAGTCGGTCTTGTCGGTTGCCATGAGCGTTTGCGCATACTCTTTAATTTTTCCAGGAATGCCGCCAATCCGTAAAGCACCTTGAGAAAGTGAAATATATTCATTGCTGCTTTTGGCAATTTCTTCAATTTTTTTGATACCGGAGAGTGGAATCTCAAGCATGGTTTATCCTTGCATTAAGAAGTGAAAGGGGAGGGTAATTTGTACAGCAGGGAGTATAGCGGGTGATTGCTTATTGGGCAAAGATTTGAAGATAAAAATAAGAGAGGCTGCAGATTACTGCAGCCTCTTAGAAAGAGCGTCTTTTTTTCGAAGATTCACATGTTAAACTTAAGAGACAGGAACTTTTTTACTGATTTTTATTTTTTTCTTTTGTTCTAGAGGAATTAACGCGAGATTGCGTGGATGCTTATTCTGGTAAGCCGTTGCTTGTGCAGAATAATCTTCAGGCTTAAACTCTTGCTTGTCGTGAGGGGTTTGTAAAATAGAACTAAGCTGTTGTTTAATAGTGTCTAGATAGTTTATAATACTTGATTTGAAAAGCATTTTTGTAGCATTATTTACTTTTGCAAGAGCCCCTAGCCTTGTATCGATTGCATTTTTTATATCGCTGATTTTGTCTTTAACCTGAGATTTTTCAACTGCATCAATTTTCAAAAACATTCCTTCAATTAAGTCGTTAGCCTGTATTTTTCTGGTAATACCTGGAACTACTGTACCGTTTGCAAGAATATCTTTAAGCGGGGTAAAGTCTTGTGCAATTGCTTCAACAAATTGATTATATGCTTTTATATTTTTGTTATCCAAGCTCTCGAGAATCTCTTTAAAGTCATATCGAGCTTGAGTAATCCGTGTGACATCATCTTTTATTCGGTTAAAAATTCCAGAGGCAACGACGCTATCAAAAATTTTTAAAAAGTTGCGGTAGTTCACAATATTTTTCATTATCGTATTTCTAAAAGCGGGCTTTGATTGCATCAAGGCATTAAGTGAGGTTAGATAATCCTGGGAAATTTTGTCACTGACAAGCGTTAATCCTCCTACCCCAACTCCTCCTGCTAGTGGTGCTGGAGGTGGTCCTGCTCCGATAAGTGGCGGTGGTGGCGGTGGTGGCGGTGGTCCACTCGGTAATCCTACTGCTGGTGCAGGGGCTTGCAGTGTGCAGTAAACTTCTGGATGAGCTTCTGCAATTAACGAGAGTAAGATAATAGTTGCTTCGCGTATTTTATAGGCTTTGAGCTCTGCGTTGAGCTGTTCAAGTCTATCTTTAACTGAGAGGTGAATTTTCATATCTTTGTCAGCATGTTTGATAAGCATTTCAGTATTAAGAAAAATAGGAAGAATTTGATTGATGAGTTGTTCGTGTGGTAGTTTATCGCTGGGAGTATTAAGTTCCTTTTCTTTTCGCTTTTCAGCTGAAAGAAATTGCTTGTATACATAACCTTGATCTGGTTTGTCTTCATCAATCAATTTATCAATAAACTTCAGAGGTTCTATAGTTTTTTCCAAGCATGTTAATTCATCTATCGTTAAATCACGTCCCAACTCTTTTTTAAAACCTGCTTGTATTTTATCAACAGAGCGTAGCATTGCTTTGGTTGTGACTAAGAGATCATGAGGAAGGTTCTGCAGAGCTCCGTGAGCTGAAAATTTATCATAGAATATTTCTAATAAATCGGGTGTTTGAGTTGTCTTTCCGATGTTTTTCTTTGCTAAAATCGCTTCAATAACTTTATTAAGAAGATTTGGAATAAGTTGCTCGGTTGCGTATTTTGTTGCCATTTTGCCTAGGTAATCTGCGCCCTCGGCATTTAAGTCTATCAGGGTACTTAAGTCACTTGTCTTAATAGCATCTATGATTGCATCGATGGTTTTTTTAATTTCAAGTGAATTTTTATATGGTTTTGTTTGTATCTCTTTTAATTGAGCTTCAAGTTTTTTGAAGGTATCTTTTTGAGTTTCATCAAGAGTTTTTTTATTAATAAACTCTCCAATAACATTGAAATCTTTAGCTTTGAATTGTTCTTCCTCTTTATCGGTTGCAAATTGAACAATTTCTTTGAATTTATCAAATATTTTATTTGTGTGCTTCTCGCCGATAATAAAAACAAGTGCACGCTTTAAACTTGATTTATCATATTCAGCCTTGAATTTTGCAGGATCATCAAATTTTAATGTGTACAGCTTAATGATCCGGAGAATATGAGAAAATGGTTGTGTAAAACCTATAAATCTTTCTGGTTCTAGTGCTTCTGGGGCAAGTGCAATTTCAAGCAGCTTGCTTGATAATTCCTTGCTCAGTTGGTTTTTATCAGCATCGACTGCTGTGTTAAAGTTGTTAATCAGGAGTTTGATTTGTTCGTATACAAATTGCTGCGTGCGAAATGTTTCTGTCTTGGAGAGTGTTTCTGTTTTGTTTGATTCGTATATTTTTTTTAGTAACTCATGAATCAAAAAGTATTCACGTGCTTCGTTTGAATTGTGAATTAAGCTTTGATCGGGTTTGCTTGAGGCTTTAAATCCAAGTTTCTCAAGAGCGCTTGTTAAGCATTTTTCAACAATATCTGTTGGTTTATAAGGATCGCCAGAACTTTTTTTTCCTTTTCCGGCTAACTGATTTGGTGTGTTTGATAATAAAAGAATATTCGTGTTAGCTAATTTCAAAACGTTTATCCATTCAGCATCAGTTGGTGTTCCTGGTTGTGCGCCAGGAACTTTAGCTGGGCTGGGTCCTCCTGGAAAGGCTCCTGGAAAAGCTGGTGGTGGTGGTGCTCCAAATGGAGGTGGTGGCCCAGAGGGGGCTGGCATTGGAGGAATGGATCCAGGTGCTGGAAGTTGCCCAGCTAGATCAGCAAAAAGACGATCGTAAGAATTTTTGTACAAGGCTGCATGATCAGATCCAAAGTTCGTCTGGGCGGATGCCAAAAAGTCTGCTTCGAATTTGGCAAGATTATTTCCTTTTTTTGTTACGTGAAGTACAGCCGTTGTGTTTATTTTTTTGATTGTATCTTGTGTAATAATTCCTTGAATCGTGTTCTTGAAGTTGACATCAAAGTCCCAGGTATCAAGCATCTGGACAGACTCAATGAGCTTATCTATAAAAACTGCCCGCATGACAAACTCTGCAAAGTTTTTTTCAACGCTCATAGGGTCTACTGCTGAAGGCTTCATAAATGCATTGGTTGCAGTTTGGGCTGCCCGCTCAAAAATAAGCATAAAGATTTGTGTAGAGGTATCTTTTACGCGTTGGTCAGCATCTTGATTTATAATTTTGATGAGCGTGCTGTACAATGTTGGTGTATCTAGTTCAAGTGCAGCTGCAGGGCCCTTGCTCTTTGCTTGTGCAAGCTTAGCATTGGCTTCCGCTATATATTTATCTTTTGCATCGAGCTCGGCTTTAAGTCTTTGAGCTTCTTGTTCTGCTTTATCTCGAGCATCTTTAGCGGCTTGGGCTTCTTGTTCAGCTTTTTGAAGAGCTGCTTGAGAAGCAGGGGATGCGATTGAGGCCTGAAGCCGAAGTATATATTCTTCAAGGGCTCGTTTATCGGCTGATGTTTTTAGTCCTAATTTAATTTTTTTTAAAGTTGTAATGTCAGTTATTCCATCCCATGGGTTTTTCATTGCTGAAGTAGGGGATGAAGATAGAGATAAAGCTATTAAAAGACAGATTATAGCTTTATGAATTTTTAATTTCATTAAGTTACCCTTATTTTTTAAATATTAAGAGAGCATTCCAACCAAATTTTCCAGTCCTGCATTACTTTCTTGCTGCTATTTACTTGGTATGAGCTACCAAAATTAAGATTTATTGGTTGCTTTTTCCAATCTGTTGCATAACCAATTGATCCAAAAATTGTATGCCCAATTGCGCCCGGAAAAGATGCTGAGTTAAGATTTAGATTGTCTTTTGAAACAAGCTTAATAATTGGATTGTCACCAACTAATCCATCGCTAGCCCCAGCCTGGTTAATACTTTGCTTGATGCTTGCTTGAGAAAATGATTCTAATCTAAAAGGAAAGTCTGCTTGTGTACTGAAGTGTTCAATGGCGACTTCTTTGTTCCATTCATGTGCAAGTTTTACCTGTTCTTTATCTTTCCACCACAAGTTATATCCAATATTAAAGTTAATATTATTGCATGAAAGGTTTAATTGGTTTGTCCAATTGATTTCTGATTGAGGGGTAACTTTCATAATTTCTGAAAAAATATTGATTCCGGGTGTTGGAGTTCTATGATCTGTATCTTTTCCGATATTAGGAGCAAAAACAAGAAGATAACGGCTGAATTCGCCGTTTGATATGAGGTCAAAAGAACGTCTTTGGCGGTTTTCAAGAAGATATGCATAATCAAAATTACTGGAAAAAGATGCTTCCCAGCATGCATCTTTAAAGAATTGAATTTCTCCTGCAAAACCAGCGCCAAGTCCAACGTGTTTACCGTTACCAACAATAGGTTCGAAAACATTTTTGATAGTAGGCTTGTAGCCTGTTGGAATAATCAGTTGAGAATACATATTGAGAAAGTATGAATTTTTTTTAATAGGATAATAACCAAGCTTGAGTGTTATGTCTGCAAGCCCTGCAAGCTTTTGTACTCCATTGCTGAATTTACCGTAGTTCCAGCTTGGGTTATTGAGTCCTTCTGTGGCATTAAGCATGGTATACATTGTCGCTTGCTCAATACGTGCAGGGTCTCCACCTAGGTCAGATAAAATAAACTTTTCAATATTTCCTCGATTTTCAGCTGCATTTTGTACATCAAATTCTTTTAAATTAAGATTCGTTTCAACTTGCACAAAGGGAAACGTTGCATCAAACCATAAGCTTTTGCAGATTGAGCTGAGTGCTTTGTACAGATAAAACGTCGAGCCAAAGCGCTTGAGCTCTGGTCGGATGCTGACTTTGGAAGAAAAGCTATTGAAGAAAAGTTCTTCAAGGGGTGTAGTTGCATCTTTGCCGCCAATCTGTAACCATGTGCCAGAAATATCAGGAGCATCGCCGCCAGCAGTTGATCCTTTGATGGTTATTTCAGTTTTATTTTCAGGCAAAATATAGCGCGCAAGATCTTTGCCGTTGGTGGACTCTTGGTAAAAGAGCGTAGCATCAAGCAAGAAGCGATCGGCTTTTTTGTTATGTGCTATGAAATGATTTGTCTGTGCCCCTGTGATAAGATTGTCTGTATGCATGCTGCGTGGCATGAAAAATGTTTTGCTCGTTGCAGCTTTCACATTGCTGCTCAAAAATGCGAGTGCAAGAATAATAAGCAATAGTTTCTTCATTGACTCTCTCCTCAATCATGAAAAAAATTTCTAACCGATATTGTTAGGAAATCAAAAAGTGGCATTCTGCGTCAATAGATTGAAGCTTTTGGAGGAAAAGGAAAAGGAAAAGGAAAAGGCGTTTTCTTAGCCAATGTGATGAGCAACTGTGTGCAGAAGAGTGATGAGCTCTTTGTGAGTAAAAAAGAGAAAAGCAATGATGCCGCCGATGATCAGCAGCAATCGGATGATAGCATGCCGGGCTTTGTAGTGATGGACTCCTACGAGTGAACGGTAAAATGTTCCAGGAAATGCAGTCGCAAATGTTGCCCAGCATGGATAGGGTGTTGTGATAATCAAGTAAAGCAGTTGAGTTGGCAGAATTGTTTGATAAATCTCTGGTCTGAAAATAAAGCTGAGGATGTTAAGCACAACCATAAAGCTCCAGATGTAGGGTTCGGTTGAAGGAACGATATTAAAAAATCGGCCGCAGGGAACACCGATTAGAATTTTTCCATGAGCACCAGGAATACATACAACATACAAAGACCAAAAAAGCATCAAGCTATGAATGCCGTCTTTGATTCCATGATATGAGACTAAGAAAATAAGCATCGTAGAAAAAAGTGATGCGACTGATAAGAATTTTAGGAGTAGGATATGGTGCTTGCGGATCACAATTCACCTTTGAGAAAACTGGTTCTGACATGAAGTTTTTCAAAAAATTGGCAGTATGAGTCCGGCCTACGCATAACTGCCGTTGCGTAAAGCTATGGCCAGTCAAGAAGCTACGGCGGACAACCTTCGCATATTTCTATCAAAGCTTATTCTTTTATGTGCATCAAGCCATTAAAGAAGCTGGCCCTGCCAACCGAAGCTTTGGCGAAGGTTGGTGGAGCTAACCGGGGTCGAACCGGTGACCTCATGAATGCCATTCATGCGCTCTACCAACTGAGCTATAGCCCCTCATAAATATGTCCTGATATTTTAGAAGATCTAAGCTCTGTTGGCAAGCCCCGAGGCATAAAGTTTAATATCAAAATAATGCATTTGACAAACTGAATTTTTATAATTAATATTATATTTGTTTAATATAATAAATTAAATCCAGTATTATTTTCAATAATGATAATTAAATGAGGGGTTTTATGAATATTCGTTTTTTATTTCTTTTGCTGTCTTTGCTTCAAATTTTAGTTTCAAATACAGAACCTGTTTTCTCTATGAACATTGGTGGGCAAGAATACTCAAGCAAAACAGGTGCCTCAACATGTGAATGTCCAATTTGCGGTGAGGAAATTGCAGGACAGCCAATTGTGTTGCATGGGCAACATTCGCCAGGCTGCAATGCGTGTCTTGAGTATGCTCTAGAGGTTTCGTATAACAATCGAGGAGCTCAGCGCTTTGATCTGACCAAATGTCCTCAAAGCGGTTGCAAGCAGACGATAACGCTTGATGACATGAAATTGATCGTTGGTGAAGGTGATCTTTTTAAAAAATATAAAACTGAGTTTGAAGCGTGCTCAAAACAAATCAAAAATAACAATAATTTTTCTCCTGATGAAGCAAAAATGTTTTCATCGCTTGGTGCAAAAAAGTGTCCAAGTTGCTCGAAATTTGTTCAAAAAAATAGTGGATGCTTAATTATGGATTGTCCGTGTAAGTTTTCATTTTGTTGGGTTTGTGAGAATGATTACAAAAAATCAGGCTGCGATGCTGCTAGTTGCAGAAATATGCCTGATGTAACGTTGATCGACGCTGTTAAGAAGGGTGATGAAGATCTGGTTGAACAGTTGCTGAATAAGCGAGCTAATCCTAATCAAATTGATGGGCGCTTTAAGGGTGATGCTATGACACCGCTCTTGTACGCCGTAAGAGATGAAAAGGTAGAAATAGTTGCATTGTTAATTGGGCGTACCGATGCTGACGGTAATATGCGGGTTAATGTAAACCAGGCTGATAATAATGGGCAAACGCCATTTCATTATGCTGTTAAGAGTGGTAATGTAAAAATTGTTAAGATGTTGCTTAACTTGCGCAATGCAGATGGATCCTCCGTTGTTGATGTAAACCAGGTTGGTTATCTTGGAAAAACGACATTTCATTATGCTGTTGAAGGTGGTAACGTAGAAATTGTTGAGATGTTGCTTGGCCTACGCAATGCTGATGGATCGTTTGTTTTTGATGTAAACCAGCCAGATAATACAGAGCAAACGGCATTTCATTATGCTGTTGAGAGTGGTAACGTAGAAATTGTTAAGATGTTGTTTAAGCTACGTAATGCAGATGGATCATTCATTGTTGATGTAAATCAGGTTGGTGCTCTTGGGAAAACAATATTTCACTTTGCTGCTTTGAGTGGTAAGGTAGAGCTTTTTAATTGGTTGCTCAACCTACTTAATGAAGATAAAGCGCTCGTTTTTGATATAAATCAGTCAGATCACAAAGGGCAAACAGCATTACATCTTGCAGCTTGTGCCGACAAGGTAGAGCTTTTTAAGATGTTGCTTGGCCTATGCAATGCAGATGGATCGTTTGTTTTTGATGTAAACCAGGCTGATAATTATGGGAAACCGCCATTTCGTCTTGCTGTTGAGGGTGGTAACGTAGAAATTGTTAAAATTTTGCTTAACCTACGCAATGAAGATAAAACGTTCGTTGTTGGGGTAAAACAGTTAGATAGAAAAGGGCAAACAGCATTGCATCTTGCCGTTCGTGCTGAGAATGTAGAGCTTTCTGAGCTGTTGCTTGGCCTGCGAAATCCAGATGAAACATTCGTTTTTGATGTAAATCAGGCCGATAATGATGGAAAAACACCATTTCATCTTGCAGCTTGTGCCAATAAGGTAGAGCTTGTTAAGATGTTGCTTGGCCTACGTCATGGAGATGGATCGTTTGTTGTTGATGTAAATCTCTCAGATAAACGTAAACACACGCCACTTCATAGTGCTGTCGGGTGTGGTAAGGTAGAAATTGTTAAGATTTTGCTTGGCCTACGCCATGAAGATGGATCATTTGTTGTGAATGTAAATCTCTCAGATAACCAAGAGAGAACACCGCTTCATCTTGCTGTTCGGTCAGGTTCTCTTCGGTCTGGTCATGAAAAGATTGTTAGTTTGCTCCTTGGCTTACGTAATGGAGATGGATCGTTTGTTTTTGATTTCAATAAGGTTAATGCAGAAGGTAACACTTTATTACACTTTGCTGTTGACAACCGTGTTAACTTAGAAGTTCTTAAGCAGTTGCTTGCCTTACGTGATGCGAATGGCTTACGTATTTTCGATCTTAAGAAGGTTAACAATAACAATCAAAGTCCGTTAGATTTGGCAAAAGAAGTTCTAAATAGAGGGTATCCAAACAAAGATGTGTATAAATTATTATACACAACTACTTACCCTAATCAACGACGGCTTATGGCAGCCGCAATACTTATTTCTCTTGGAATAGGCGTTTCTGCGTATCTGTCTTGATTATATTGGTAGATTTTAATCATCTATAAATAAAATTTTTAAGCCCACTGCCTAAAAACAGTGGGCTTTTTTATTGGCTTTGTACAATCATTTTGGTTACAATCGATTAACTTTTTAAAAGAATAAAAAATGATTGGCTATGTTATGAAATCAGAAAATATTTTTTTTCAATTTCTTTCTTCAATACAAGAAATTATTCGGAGTATTGATATCGCTGGCGGTGTTCCCTATTTTGTTGGCGGCTGTGTTCGAGATCTTGTGCTTGGCTGCGAGCTCAAAGATTTTGACATCGAGGTTCACAGACTTTCGCTTGAGGAGCTCCAAGCAGTTCTTGAGCAGTTTGGTCATGTGCGTTTGGTTGGTAAAAAGTTTGGGGTGCTGCGCATTGATGGCTTTGATGTTGATTGGTCACTGCCGCGGCGTGACAGCAAGGGGCGTAAGCCGGTTGTCCACATTGATCCAACCATGACGATTGCCGATGCCTGTCGGCGCCGCGATGTTACGATGAATGCCATGGCGCTTGATCTGCGAAAGGCGTTCATGTTGTCACAGCAAGCGTCTGATTTTGAGCAGCAATTGTTATCGCTCATTATTGATCCGTATGGAGGGCTTAATGATATCAAGAACAAACGTATGTGTGCCGTTGACGTTGATTTGTTTGTTGAAGATCCGTTACGCTTTTTTCGTGTTATGCAATTTGTTGGCCGCTTTGAAATGGAGCCAGATCAAGAACTGAATAACATTTGTACCACCATGGAGTTGCATGATACGGTGTTGGATGTTCCGTTGGCGCTTGAACGAATTTGTGAAGAGTTTAAAAAACTGTTGCTCAAATCAAGCAGGCCATCGCTTGGTTTTGAATGGCTGAACAAAATTGGTCGCTTGAAAGAAGTTTTACCAGAGTTTGCAGCGCTTATTGGTGTGCAGCAGCGGCTTGAGTATCATCCTGAAGGAGATGCGTTTGTACACACGATGCAAGCAGTAGACTTGGCAGCGCAGTATTCAGACTATCACGATGGAATGTGGGGTGATGCGGCGAGGGAAAAGTTGACCATACTTTTAGGAATTGTGTGTCACGATTTGGGAAAAGCGGTGACGACCGCGCCAGATTTGACCGCTCATGGGCATGCCGAAGCGGGTGTACCGATTGCAAAAAAATTGCTTAAGCGTATGACGAACGATCATGAAATTATTGCGATGGTTTGTGACTTAGTGCAGTATCACATGCTTCCGTTTGCATTTTTGCGTGAAGATGCTGGAGCACGATCGTATCGACGGCTTGCTCTTAAGCTTAAACATCCGCTGACGATGCGTCAGCTCGGTTTGGTTGCATTGTTTGATTCACAAGGTCGTTGTGGTAAGGGGTTTGATCCTCGTGCGCAGGCGCAAGAACATTTTGAACAATTTATGCAGCGAGCTGAAAAAGCATCGGTTTTGCATGGGCCTGAAGATCCAGTGCTTTTGGGGCGCCATTTATTTGGTCTTGTCCCACCCGGCCCTCGCATGGGTGAGCTGCTCAAAAGGGCGTATGAAATTCAGATTGAAGAGGGCATCAAGGATGTTGAGCTGCTCAAGCAACGAGTCTTGGAGTGAAAAAAATGAGAAAAATGAAGCAAATGCTCAAGTAAAATCATGTTGAGCATTTGTTACAAACGACTCCAGACCGTGCGCCGTGATATTTTCTGCAAGGGAGAATGTTTCTTTTCCTGGGTATATAACCATGATATGGTCGAGTTTAAGGTCAGCCATTGCAATTCTCATTGACTTAGTGACTTTGGGAACATCAGCATATTCAAACTCAAAACCCAACCGTTTTCCATTTCTAAAAACAAATAAATCTAACTCGGCATCTGCTTGAGTTGCCCAAAAGAAGCATTCTTCAGAATTAAGGTCATATGTTTTGATAATTTCCTCCAGAGCAAATCCTTCCCAGAAAGACCCTAGTTTAGGATACGTATCAAGTTCTGTAAAACTTTTGATATTGAGGAGCGCATGCAAGATGCCACTATCGCGAAAATAAATTTTTGGTGAACGAACCTGTCTTTTTTGTAGATTCTCAAACCACGGAGAAAGTTCGCGAATCATAAATGTTCCAGAAAGAATATCAAGATACCTGCGACTTGTATGATCGGAAACTCCTAGAGATCGAGCTATTTCACTTGCATTAAAGGTTTGTCCATGATAGTGAGCAAGCATAAGCCAAAATCTACGAAGTTGCTGTGGAGGTATGTTAAACCCGAGGCTAGGAATATCACGCTCAAGGAATGTTCTTATGTAATCTTGTCTCCATAAAAAACTATCAGATTCATTTGAAGCCAGGTAAGAACGAGGAAATCCGCCCCGCAACCAGAGCTGGTTCATTGTGTTTGTTTCATGCAAAGAAAACGGTGGTAATTCAATGTACCCAATCCGACCAGCCAGAGTTTCAGATGATTGACGGAGCAAATCACGTGAAGCACTTCCCAGAATGAGAAGATTTCTTTTGTGTAAAGGATCGTCCACTAAAACGCGAATTGCGGGAAAAAGATCTGGTCTCATTTGTACTTCATCGATAACAATAATCCTATCTGGGTCTATTGAAAGAGCCGCCATCGGATTGTCTAAACGAGCAAGATCGACCGCCTTTTCCAGATCGAAAAAACGTGCATTACCGTCGCGTTTTTCCTGGACAAATGTCCTTGCAAGCGTTGTTTTCCCAACCTGGCGAGGACCTAAAATTGCGCACACTGAATGAACTCGAAAGTGTTGCTCAATTTTTTGCAAATATTCTTCTCTTTTAAACATATTTATCCTTGTAATTTCGAGGTACAATCTCGATATTACAAGGAGTTTTAAGCCAAGTCAACAACTTTAGTTATTTATTGAGGGTGTGTTATAATACATTTAGCCGCCTGATGGCCCATTAAATACATGGAATATATGCTATGACAAAACCATTATCCCGCATAAACCTTTTTATTTTATTCGGCACGGTGAAACCGACTGGAACAAAGAAGGCAAGGTTATGGGGCAGACCGATTTCATCAACCAAAATGGATGTTCTTATTGACCCATTAAATTCATCTGTTGCTGCATAGATTGAAGCAAGGTTTTTGCTTGGATCGCTTAACAATAGGTACGGAATAGCTAGGCGCTTTTTGAGTGATGCAATATTTTCTACTGAAGCTGTGCTAATTCCAGCAACAATTACGTTTGTGCGCGTATTGCATCATCAGAAATCCATTGCTCATGTTCAAGCAAGTAATCAAGTTGCTTGAGTGCCTGCCAAGTGCTCCATGGTTGATGTTTAATCTGTGAAGCAGCTTTGTAGTGGTAGCACAATGCTGTGATACTTCGCTTATTGCATTCTTCTTGCAAGGATACAAGCTCTTCATGGCTATCGTCAAAAAGAATAATTGTTTCAGGCTTAAGTTTAAAGTGATCAAAAAAAGTCATAATGACTTCACTTTTAAATCGCTGATTGCAGCAGATAAGTCCAGAATGGAGCACGGGGTAATTATTGCGATATGGTTTTAGGTTATCAAAAGTAGTATCTTTAAATTCATTGCTGAGATTAACTCCAAACTCTTTAAGCATATTTGCGCGCCACTCCGGCATGCTTTTGATGTTGCCAAACGATCCGGTTTCCATCCCGGTAATAGCAAGCACATGAGCGCCTTGTTTGTATAGCTTATTAATAGCTTTCGTAACAGCTGGTTCAATCAAAAAACGTGGTGCTTTTTCAAGCATCAGGCTAAATACTTTTTCTCCATACGCTCGATCATAAATAAGGCGACGATGTTTGAGTGCAGCCAATACTCTGAATAAAGTTGGCATGACAAAGTGTCGTGGAAGATAATCTTGAGCGCTGATGAGTGTGTCATCGCAATCGAAGAACACGAAGGTGCTATCGTCAGCCTGGTTAAGTTGATCTTGGACTTCATTGATCGAATAGATTTGAGGAAACAGGCATACTTCTTCTGATGATGTAGAATCGTGTCTACTGATAATATAAATACTTACAAGTGTTACGATGCTGAACGAGAGTAAAATAATTTGTCTCATAAAATTAGGCTTTCGTGTATTGTATCTATATTCAACAAGCTATTGGACAATCAGCAAAACTTACTAGCAATTTATTTTTTTACCATCTTCAACTCAACAGTACCATTAGCCGTTTGGTGCAGTCCAATTTTTCTAAAACCGACTTTTTCATAACAACGAATAGCTCGTGTATTTTTGGGATCAGGGTCAACAATAATTCTTTTGATATTCGGTTTTTTAAACAACAAGTCAACAAAGTCTTTAACTATTTGGGTTCCATAACCTTTACCTAAACAATCTATTTCCCCAATAAATTGATCAATTCCCCAAGTTTCGACATCAAATTCTTTGTGTGTATGGTAACACTGAATGTAGCCAATAGGACTATTGCCCAAATGAACAATAAAAGCGCTTTGACTATCAGAGGTTATTTTTTTCAAATATTTATCACGAATTGATTGATTATCAAATGTACTTTCTGTTGGCCACCATTGTGCTACATGTGGCTGCTTAAACCATTGTGCAAGGAGTGGGAGGTGACTTTTTTTAAGTGGTTTGAATGTGATTTGATTTTTATTCATATTTTTTTACCAAGTTTTATCAGATATAAAGGCTTGAAGGTTTAAAAATCTTGATCTAATTTTAATCCGCTAGATAAAATAAAATTTGCATCTTAAAAGGAGTTTAGCATTAAAATAAAGTGTGAAAAATGTGGCAAGCAGATGGATGTTTGGGAATTTGTAGCGCATATAGAATTTTATTTTCTTAGTGCACTTGAAACTGTGTTAATACAATTTCTTGTAGAAGCTGCAAAATTTTATTTGTTGACACCTCACAAAGGATTTATCGATGGTCATATGGCTACGATTGCAAACCGTTCAAAGATAAAATGTCCTAAATGTGAGAGTGTTGATCGTTGGAATACCATATCAGAAATAACTCCTAATCAAGTAGATGTTGCCCACGCAAATTCTGGCCAGATAAATGCTCAGGAAGTGGGTTTTGATAAAGCTAATCCTAATCAAGAAAATTCTGAAAAAGTAAATTCTGAAGAGAAAATTAAACAAACTCAATCTTAAAAATAACGAGGTGGGTGATGAAATCGATGGTAGGGATAATTTTTTTGACTTTTTTTCTAAGCTCTTTAGAAGCCAGTACAAAGCTTATAAATCGCCGATATCGCCCATCTTTACTTAAAAGATCTTTGACTTCGCAGCAGCAACAATTAACAAGAAAATTGAGTGCCCCTAACAACTCAGTTATTCAGCTGGTCATGCTTATAAATTCCTTTGGTGATGCATGTTATGACTATTACAAAGCATACGTAAAAGATAGAACAGAGCCTGTGATTCAGTGCAAAAACTGTAAAAAAAAAGCAATGACATACTCAGAGTTTACTCGCAGATTAATAGCAGAAGCATGGGATAAAGCAGCAGGGGATTCAAGTGGTGTACAGAGAAATATGACAGAAGCGATAAAAATAATGTCTGAAAAAACTGATTCATGCGCAGAGATGATAAATTTCATGATCAGAAGTTCAAAAGATCTCGAGTTGGACTGTTATCAGTGCAGAAGTATCACTTGGGAAAATGTTTAAATTCAAAGTTATTTCAGAATCAAATCAGTAAATAAAGCCCGCATTAACACGGGCTTTATTTACTCAAACCAATAGTTTTTGTTTTATAATCAACTCTTACTCACTTGCAGGAAGCGGCTTTATTCCCGTAGCCTGCGTTCCAGGTTTTGGCGCACTTTGAGCTGCAGCTTTTGAAGGTGCTGCTTGAGCTGTTTTTCTTTTTCGTACTGCTGGCCGCCATGCTTTTCGTTGCACGCGCTGTGCCGGTAACTTCCCTCTAAACGCTGTTTGCTGTGGTGTCTTTTTTTGTGGAGCAGCATCTTTTTGAGGAGATCCAGGTTGCTTTGTTGGCGTACTCTTTTGGTCGGTAGTAGTTTTTGAAGTTCCAGCGGGAGTTGTTTTCGCATCAGGTTTTTTCACCGGTGCAGTCTTAGGTGCTGATGTTTGTACGCCTGCATAGTCCTGTGCCTGTCGTGCAGAAACTGATTGAGGAGACCATGCGCCGTATTGTTGCGCAATTTTTGCATCTTGTTGAGCTTGGTAATATTGTTGAATTGATTGCTGAGGTACAGGACCTGTTGCTCGTGCCGATGCTTGTGCGGCAACTGATTGTTGGTGTGCTTGTTGCATGCGCTGTTGTTGAGCTTTTAATTTTTGTTGACGTTCAGCCATGATTTCTCGGTAATCTCTTCCAAGCTTAACATCTTTTTGCGGGGCAACAGGCTGTTGAGCAGCTGGTTGTTGGGTTTGTACTGCTGGTGTCTGGAGGGTTGTTGGTGCTGCTTGCAAAGCAACTGGAGTTGGAGCTTGCGTGGTGGGAGGTGTTGTTGGGGGTGTAACAGCAGGTGCTGCTGAAGTGCTAGTAGCTTGTGTAATTGGAGTAGAATCTACTGCTGCAGGAGTTGGTGCGCTTGGAGCAGTGCTTGGCGTTGTTGTAGTAGTTGGAGTGGCTATCGGTGTAGCTGATGTGTTGGCAGAGGAATCTGGGGCCATTGCGGTATAAACGTTTATAAAAGATGCTGTAAATAGAACGAGCCAACTGCCTGTGTGAAAAATCGATTTCATACAATCTCCTTGTTCTGTTATTTCAAAATATTAGGTAATTTTTTATTGAATCGTTTAGATCTCTCCGGCATGTTGATAATTTTGAGCGTACCATGGTGCGGGTGTATCGGGTCAATAAATTTACAATCCTTTCTTTGTTTATTTGGCACTTTTTTTGTTTTATACTACATTCTGTCGATACGTATAAAATCGAGCACATATGAATTGCTTACCAAAAGGGGAATGGATGGATTTAAATATTTTTAATTCAGCGGCATGGCACTTGATGATGCAAACCGACTGGATGTGTAAATTGATCTTGTTGGGCTTATTTGTTCTTTCTGTTTACTGTATTGCCATAACAGCGCTTAAATATATGATGCTGAGTAAGCAAAAAGCGCTTATGCAAGAATTTTTACTCCAATTCAAAAAAGTACGCACGTTGCAAGAGCTGTTAGATTTATATAAAAATTCACCTGAAAGTCTTGGTGGTAAATTAGTTGGTCGTTTGCTTACCGAAGTCCAACGTCTGCAGCAATCAGGTGACAATTTTGGATCAGGCATTACACAGGTTGCAGCATATAAACGTGATTATCTTGAGGTACTGGTTAGCCAACATATCGGTACATTGATGATTGAAGAAGAGCGCTATCTTCCGATGCTTGGTTCTTCAGCTGCGGTTTCGCCGCTGGTTGGTTTGTTTGGAACTATCTGGGGACTTATTCATGCGTTCCTTGATATCAGTAAAGAAAAAAGTGCAGACATTGCAACGGTTGCACCCGGTATTGCAGAAGCGCTTATTACCACACTTGCGGGCCTTGTTGTTGCAATCCCTGCAATGATTGCATTTCATTATTTTTCACATGAACTACGACGCATTGAATCTCAACTGATTGATATCGGTGAGATGTTACTGATCCTTACTGTTCAAGAAAGGTAAGCGTTATGAAATTACGTCATATGAGAAAAAAAGAATTTCGTATGCCTGAAGTTACGCTGACGCCATTAATTGATACCGCGCTGACGTTGCTGGTTATTTTTATGGTGACAGCACCCATGGTGCAAAATGGGATTAAGCTTGATTTGCCGCATGGAAAAAGTAAAGAAACCGGAGCCGTGCAAGAGCTTGTTGTATCGGTGAGCAACGATGGTGCGGTGTATTTCAACAGCTATCAAGTGAAACAGCAAGAGCTTGTGAATTCGGTGCAACAAGCATTACAGGGAAAAGAAGATGAACCGGTTTTTGTTCGTGCTGATAAAGCGGTTGAGTACGGTAAGGTAATGGAAGTTGTTGATGAACTTAAGCAGGCTGGCGTTAAATACGTTGCTATGTCGATGCAACCACCGAAATAAGTATATCTATGCACATGAATGATTCTACAGTAAAAAAATATCTTATTGGCTCGCTTGCCGCGCATGTTTTGATTATTGTAATCGGAGCTCTTTTATCCCATTCAACAACTATTCGGCATACCTTTGTTGTCTTTGGTGCGCATTCAAAAATGCCCCACAAGACACTTTTGAAGCAGTTTGGAAATAGAACAGCAGCTGTCCCTGCTGGTAAAGCTGGAGCCAATCTGCAAGCTGCTCGTTTGCCTATGTGCAAGCAGGCTGCAAAAAAAATTATACCTCAACCTAAAAAAGCTCCAATAAAAAAAAGCATTGAAAATATACCAGCAAAAAAAATAGCACCGGCAAAGCCTGCTCCTGGTGTTGCATTTGATAACAGTAAGCGCAGTGATACAGAAAAAAAGAAGATAGTTCCAGCTGTTCAAAAAAAGCAGGTTGTTCCTCAAAAGCCAGATGCCAAATTAGATAAGAAAATTGTTGCTCAAAAAAAAGTTCAGCAAAAAGTACCTGAAAAAAAACTTGATAAACAGGAAGCAAGAAAACAAGAATCCGTAAAAAAAGAGCTTGTACCTCCTCAATCAGAGCCAAGTAAGCCTTCTCAGCAAGAAGAGTTTGTTACTCCTTTGCAGGCTACGCAAGCACTCGACGAGCTTCCAGAGAAAACCTTTCAGACTGAAGACGGCGAGCAATTTTTTGTTGGAAAGACCGATCAAGATAATGTTGTTGTCGCATTTACCGACCGTGAAATGTTGCTTTATCAGCGTCTTGTACAGCAGGAAATTGAGCGTACATGGCAACCTCCACTGGGTGTTCCTAAGGGGACTGAATGTACCGTGCGCTTTGAAGTTGCCGATAATGGAAGCATCAAAGGTGTAACGCTGGTGCGTCGTTCTGATATTCTTATTTTTGATTTGAGTACTTTACGCTCTGCGCGTACATGTACATTCGCGCAATGCTTGTGGGGAAAGATTTTTCAGGTTGATTTCAGGCAATAGTTGCGTATCCTTAACCCTGCTTCTTAAACTTGTAAGAAATTTGCAGCTGATTATCAAAGGTGCTTTTATGGTTATAAAAAAAATTATACAAAATTTATTCTGTAGAGGGTTGCTTATTTTAGTAATGCCTTTGCTTTTGAGTGCGGGCACGACACCGCTTGCACAGCATAGTCAAACATTTGCTTTTTCAGCGCCAAAAGAATGTAAGCCTCTTGATTGCTTGATGGTTTTTGTTGGCAACGATGATATTCTTGAAAAGCTTTCAAAGGTTATGCACTTTGATCTTGAATTTTCAGACCAATTAAAAATTGATTTAAAGCGTGCACGGTCAGAGCCTTCAGCAAAGCAGCTGGCAAAATTGTATGAGCGAGGAACAACGCTTTATTTTCATCTAAAAAAAATTAATACTTCAGGTGTTTTGAATAAAGGTACCGTGCAAATTGAAGTGACGGCAAAAGATCCATCTTCAAGTGATGTGCTGTTTCAAAAAACATTTGCGGTCTCAGATGATCATCTTGTTTTTAATGCGCATGTTATTGCCGATGAATTAATGCCGGTTTTGACAGGAAGCAAGGGGCCGCTGCTCAGCACCTTTGCCTATTGCAAGCAGATTGCTCCCGGTCGCAAGGTGGTGTGCATTGCAGACTATGCGGGAAGAAAAGAGCGTGTTGTTGTGCCCGATCATCGTATTAATGTTGCTCCTCGGTGGCACACTCAGGCTCCTGTTTTGTTCTTTTCTCAGTTTACACGGAGCAATTGTGCGCTCAAGTCGCTTGATATTCGCTCTTCGCAGCAACGCGTCATTTGCTCATACGATGGGTTGAATATGCAGCCATCATTTTCGGGTGATGGTGGGCAAGCGGTATTGTGTCTTTCAAGTAAGGGAAATTCTGAATTGTATCTTTATGACCAAGCAACCTGTAAAAAATTAAAGCGACGAGTTTTTAAGCAGTTAACCAATAATGGAGCGAATAACGTTTCACCTTGTTTGACGACAAATGGTGATGTTATTTTCTGTTCAGATTACCAGACGGGATCGCCTCAAATTTATTTGCTTGATGGCAAAACTGCAAAAATGCGTCGTCTTACCAATGGTCAGGGCTATTGTACTTCACCGAGTTGGTGTGCAAAAACGAATGCGGTTATTTACACTCGACGAGTGAATGATACATTGCAGCTTTTTACACTTGATTTGAATACGCCTTCAGCGGCAGAGCGGCAACTCACTTATAATGAAGGCGATAAGGTTGAGCCTGTTTGGTCTGAATGTGGAAAGTACGCAGCGTTTTCATATTTATGCAGAGATCACGAAGAAAGTTCTATTGTTCCACAGATTGCAGTTTTGAATGCAATGAGCGGCAAAGTACGCATTATTACAGCGGGAAATGAGCCAAAAAGCTATCCTGCATGGGTGAATGCTCCGTTTTATCACTTATAAGGCCTATTGGCTGTGTTAAAATGTTATTTTAAGAGAGTAATATTTTCTAGGCTTATTTTCCTTTATTTATTATAATAAGTTGAGTCTGAGAGACTCAATTTTGAAGTTTTGAAACAGTTATTAAAATATGTTTATCGTGTACAGAGGGTGAAAATAAACATGGCAAAAAATACATTTGGAAAAGGGCCTAATGCAGTTTGGCTATTACTTGCCTTGCTCCTTTTAGGTGTTGGATACCTTTTCTGGTACAACAGTATTAATCGTGATGTTGAAGTAATTAATTATAGTAAAGTACTTAAGGCAATTGAGAGCAAGCAGGTTGAATCGCTTGTTATTCAAGATCAGCATGTTCAGGGTAAGTTCAAAGATGGACGTATGTTTGATTCCTATGTTGTACCAACTCAGTTGTTTTGGGACACTGTTCAGGCGGCTCAAATTGACGTTGAGGTTTATCCTCAGGAAAAACATTCTTGGGTAACATTTTTGTTGGTTATGCTTGTGCTTCTTGCACTTCTTCCGCTTATTCTCTATTTGCGCCAAAGCCAAGGTGGTGGTGGCGGTGGAAGCAGCAAAATTTTTAGTGTGGGTAAGAGCAAGGCTCGTTTCTTTTCCCCCAACACCATTACTGTTACCTTTAAAGATGTTGCAGGTGTGACTGAAGCCAAAGAAGATTTAAAAGATATTATTGATTTCCTGAAGAACCCTGAAAAGTATGCCCGACTTGGAGCAAAAATTCCTCGAGGCGTGTTGCTTTCTGGTGCGCCAGGAAATGGTAAGACGTTGCTTGCAAAAGCTGTTGCAGGCGAAGCAAGCTGCCCATTTTTCAGCATTAGCGGTTCTGACTTTGTAGAAGTTTTTGTTGGTGTGGGTGCTTCTCGTGTTCGAGATCTTTTTGCGCAGGCTCGACGCCATGCCCCATGTATTGTATTTATCGATGAAATCGACGCAGTTGGTCGCCAACGAGGTATTGGTCTTGGTGGTGGCAATGATGAGCGAGAACAGACCCTTAATCAGCTGCTTTCAGAGATGGATGGTTTTTCAACTGAACATGGTTCAGTCATAGTTTTGGCTGCTACCAACCGTCCTGATGTTCTTGATAAGGCACTGCTTCGACCTGGTCGCTTTGACCGAACGGTTGAGGTTCCATACCCAGATTTAAGTTGCCGTGAAGAAATTTTACAGGTTCATGCACGCAAGGTTAAGCTTGATCCAGAGGTTGATTTACATCGAATTGCTCGAGGAACTCCTGGCTTTAGTGGTGCGGATCTTGAGAATCTTATTAATGAGGCTGCATTACTTGCATCAAAAGGTAACGATGAAACCATTAAATTGTCTCATTTTGAAGTTTCGCGTGATAAATTAATGCTTGGAGCTCAACGTAAATCTATTGTTTTCTCTGAAAAAGAGAAGCTTATGACGGCTTACCACGAAGCAGGACACACGCTCCTGAACCTCCTGTTGCCACAAACTGATCCGTTTCATAAAGTGACGATTATTCCTCGTGGTCGAGCATTGGGCGTTTCATGGTCATTACCTGAGCGAGATAAATATTCTCAGACAAAGGGTGAAATGCTTTCACGAATGACGGTCTGTTTTGGTGGACTTTTAGCTGAAAAACTTATTTTCAATGACCAAACAAGTGGTGTTTCTAATGATCTAGAGCAGGCAAGTAAGATTGCTCGAGCAATGGTTTGTCGTTTTGGTATGTCCAGCCTTGGGCCTATTGAGTATGATTTAGTTCAGGAAAACCCTTATTTGGGGCAAAGTCAGAGTTCGCGTCAGTTTTCCGAGCGTACAGCACAGAAAATTGATGAAGAAGTTGAAAAGATCATCAATGAGTGTTACAAGCACGGTGATGAGCTTTTACAGCAAAATCGTGATAAACTCGATTTATTAGCTAAGACCTTGGTTGAAAAAGAGACCTTGCAGGCTAAAGAAGTTTATGAGCTCTTGGGCTTGCCTCCGCGTGAAACGCATAGCCTCCAAGACGAGTAACAGTTACGATTTAAAGGTGAATCTTCATAAAAGTTTGGGTTTTTAGCTAACTTTGTGTTGGGATCTTTTAAAATAATAGGTTTTTGGTAAACTAGTATTGATTTTTGGCTTTCCATGCGAAAGGGTTTTAATACAATGGCTAATATTTGTTCGATCTGTGATAAGCGACCCCGTTCAGCTAATAATGTGAGTAACGCAAATAACAGAACTATTCGTTGGGTATATCCAAACGTTCATGTTATGCGCTATACCATGAAGGGACAACGTAATGTTCATCGTGGTGCAGTGTGCACAAAATGCGTAAAAGCTGGCAAAGTTGAAAAAGTTGTTTAATAGTTTTATCTGATTTCGATTTTAAGGACGGTTTACATGGCGAATATTAAATCCGCTAAAAAAAGAGCTCTTACGAACGAAGTTCGTCGTGAACGTAATGTTGCACGTCGCTCTGAATTCAAAACAGCTACTAAAAAAGTTATGACTGCTCTTGAAGGCAACGATCTTGCAGTTATGCAAGAATTGCTCAGAGATGCTGAATCAAAGCTTGCACGTGCTCGAGGAAAAGGCGTTCTGAAAAAGAATACCGCTTCTCGTAAAATTAGCAGATTAGCAAAAAAAGTTGCTGCTGCAACACGTAGCGGAGCAACAACTGCTGCTTAAGCATACTTTTTTTCAGTGATAAAAGGGAAGAGAAGGTGTTGAATGATGAAGGTAGGTAAGGTAGTCCTTGTAGTCGATTCTGTTGAAGAGGCTGTAAAGTTTTACACAGAAAAGCTTGCGTTTGATCTTGTCGGTCTTGAGTCATCAAAAGACGGAGGTCGACAGACCTTAGTTGCCGCTCATCTTCGCAAAGGAAAGAATTTTATTTCTTTCCGTATTCCCAACATTGAAGAGCTTGCTGAGTTTAGCTTTATCAAGCGTTGTGCGAGCCGATGTGTCGGTATTGTTATTGACATGAAGCGCGGGCTTGATAAGTATTACCAGCGGTGTCAGAAAAAAGGTCTTAAGATCTTGCAAGAGCTGACGCAAACCCCTTCTGGGGATAAAGAATTTTCATTAAAAGACCCTTTTGGTGTAAAGCTTGCTTTTGTTGAGCCTACACCAAAAAAGGTTGTTCAAGGAAAACTTGATTTCTTTGGTATTCCGCTCAAAAAGAGTGATATACCATCTAAGCTCTCTGATCAAGCTAAACTAATTGATCAAATGGTTACTCAAATTAGACCATTTGGTATTAGCCGTCGGAGTGGCAAAAAATTTGCAAAAATTAGGCTTAAAGAAATTATTAAAGGCTCGTAAGAGTTGATTAAATTTTTTAAGACAAAATTAAAGGCGTTCATAATAACATGAACGCCTTTTCTCATTCATAGATAAAAATGTAAGCAAAATTATTTGCTTGTAAACTCAAGCTTCTTCGTTTTTGCTTCAGCCTGGTTATCTTTTTCAAATTCAATTTTCAAGACATTATTTTCAAAGGTCATTGTATATTTATCCGGCTTGATTGTGCGTGGTAAATCGATCACTGCATTAAGCTTACCGTCTTTATAGCTTATGGATTGCTGTCTTCCATGAACATAGGTGCTTGATGCTACCTGTTGCGAGGAATGTTTTATAACGGTTTTTCCGTTAGATTCAGACCTGGTTTTTTGTGGGACATCTGTATGTGCTACAATTTTGAGCCGGTTTGTCTTATAGCGATCTTTTTCATTTTCTTCAATTGAAACTCTTACCTGTTCTTCATTAAATCCCGGCATTGAAATGCTGATGCCGTACGATTGTCCATCGTCACTTTCGAATTCATTGATTTTATAGCTTGCAGCAGCTGCCCTTGTTCCAAAGTCTTTACGAAGATTGGAAAAAAAATTACCAAATGCTTTTTGGCTTCTTTCCATATCATTAAACATCGAATCCCATACTGATGCGGTGCGATTTTTTCGTGATTTAAGCAATTTTCCTGTTTGTCGCTTAATTTCACTGGCTGTTTCGTGTAGTTGCTCAAGGTTATCGCGTAGATCGGGGGTAAGATCTTCGACTGGCTTTTTATCATCAAAAAGTGTATCCAGTTCTTTGACGACGTCTTTTTGTATGTCAGTAAGTGTTTTGAGTGTAGAAGGCCGTGCCGCTGTGGTGTTATTTAAAATATCACTCGACTGTGCCCAGATGGAGAAGTGAATAGGAAAAGCAAGTAAGAGAGCAAAGGATTTGTACGTCACTTTCATAAGGTCTCCTTGTGAATATGAGATAATTTAATTTTAAAAAACCTACTTATATTTATTTTTAAAAGATTGGTTTTAAAAGTCAAGGGCTGTGAAATACTCCTTTTAATTAGATAAAAGTCTTGAAAAAGTCGAATGAAATAGCCGTTTTTTAACAGGATAAAACGTGTATGGCCACAAATAAACTACGGATAGCACTTCAAACGCATAAGCTTTTAGTTGACAGGCATACCTAAACAGCGTCGTGCGTTGGAGATTTCCTCGATTACTTTTTCAAGCCTTTCTCGCTCTTCTTGAATAGTACATTCATCATCTTCTGAGTCATCTGAATCTTCTGAGTCATCTGACTGCTCCAAGCGCCATAGTGCGACATCCAACGCCGTACGGCCTTGCCAGTTTTTTATATCAAGAAATTCGACAGCTTTGCCTGCTATCTTGGCTTCATCTATAAGCATAGTGCATATTTGGGCTTCACCACCCAGCGCAGCGTTATGCAGAGCGGTTGCGTTTCCGTTATTGACTATACTAATAAAATCATAGATGTCGTGATGAGTTTGTCGAGCAAAAGCAATCAATCGTGTAACAATTGCATTGTGTCCATAGAGCGCTGCAAGATGAAGAGAGGTGGAATTGTTGAATTCTCTTTTCGGACAAATAAGTTTCCAAGCTCTGTTTCTGGCAGCATCAATAATGATATCAACAATTTCTAAGTATCCATTCCTTATAGCATTATCGATGGGTAAATGATCAGAACCGTCTTGAGTAATCAAATACTCAAATAATGTATCACCTGCAGCCATCATGATGGCTTTGACCAGATGAGTGCTTCCACTGTCGCATGCAAGATGAAGAAGCGTTTGACGGTTTCTGTCTCGGCAGAACATCATAGAGTAACGGTTTCCCCAACTAGATAAATACTTATTAGTTTGCAGGTAAGTCTTTAGGCCTTCGGCAATAGCTTCTGGTGTATAAGGTTGATCTTGAAGCTCTTTAAGTGCTTGAAAAGTTTTTTCTGCATCTTTTGCATCTTTTATTTCAGCAAGCTTACAAGCAACTTCATGAGCCGCTTGTAGGTCTGCATTGGACATTCCCTTGAGTTGGCATATGCTGATCAATGAAGTAATCATCATTGCCATAAAGAATTTTTTTACAAAAAACATGTGCAATACTCCGTAATATTAGAATTATTATTACTACGTCCTTGTTTTCATAATGGCTCAGAAATCTATTCTTAAGATCTGTAAGGAGCTTTTTAAAAATTAAGCGCTGCGAAATGCTCTTTTAATTGGCTAAAGGTTTTAAAAAGGTCCGATGAAATAATGGTTGTTTCCGTTAAGGTTTCTAAAAAGCTGGTATCTCCTTGCCAGCGCGGGAGAACATGCATGTGAAGGTGGTCAGGAATACTCCCTTGTGCCGCTGCACCCATATTGATGCCCACGTTAAAGCCGCGTGCTTTCATAACGCTTTCAAGAGCAGCAACTGAAGCGTTTGCTACTTCCATGATCTCTGCACGTTCAAGGGGGGTAAGGTCTTTTAAAAAGCCAACATGCTTATAGGTTAAGATGAGTAAGTGTCCTGCGTTGTATGGATAGTAGTTCATGACCACCGCACAGTGGGTAAAGCGCTTAACAATAAAGTATTTATCGTCATCATTTTGTGATAATTGATGGCAAAAAACACATGCGTTTTTTATTTCTTTGCTTCCAGTACTGCGTGCTTTACCTGTTACGTAGTCATGTCGCCACGGTGCATACATTCGTTCCATGAAAAATTTCCTGTTTAAAGCGGTAATAAAATATTAAATGTTGTGCCAGATTCCTTCGGAGTCAGTTCAATACTCCCCTGAAGCTGGTGCGTGATGATGTCATGAATGATGGCAAGTCCAAGCCCCATATTCTTTTTCTGCGTTGAAACGTGAGGAAGAAAAAGCTGCTCGCGAACCGATGCGGGCATTCCCGGTCCATTATCAGAAAAAGTAATGGCCAACTCTCCGAGTTCATGATCAGGAGCTGTTGTGATCATGATACGCTTTTGTGCTATCGGCTGCAATGCTCTGACGCTATTATCAAGAAGGTTCACAAAAACACGCTTTAATTTTTTTGCGTCGCTTTTAATAATTGGTACCGGCTCATGCAAAGTAAGGACAAATTCGATATCCGGATAACTGACGTGGTACAAGCAGATGAGTTCGTTAATGATTGCATTAATATTGACCGCTTCGATATGCGGATCAGGCATTGAAGCAAATTCAGAAAAGTGGCTTGCAAGATCTTTGATAATTTTAACTTGATTTAAAATGGTATTGGTGCAGCCGATAAAAGCTGGGTCATATGCAAGGATGTCTCGATATTTACGCTGCAAGCGCTGTGTGGCGAGCTGAATGGGGGTCAGTGGATTTTTAATTTCATGCGCCATTTGGCGTGCGGCAGTTTGCCAGGTTTTCATCTGACTTTCTTTAACGATATTTGTTAAGTCTTCAACAACAACTAAGAGGCCACTTTCATGTTTAGTATCTAAAGCATCATGAAGTGTTAGGCGCGTAAGCTGTACCAAAAAGATACGACTTTCTCCATTGATTGTTGGGTAAATTTCGCGAGCTATTTGTTGGGAATTGTTGTGCAAAAGTTCTTTTGCCAGGGCAAATAATGAAGCATGTAAGTCTCTGGGAATGACGGAAACTTTTTTGTATTTGAAGCGTGTGATCCCCAGCGTGCGGCTCATTAAATTTTTTGAAGCGGAGTTAAACGTTAAGATACGGCCAAAGCGATTAATCAGAAAAACTGATGAAGTGATGTTTTCTAAAATCATCATGAGTTCGTTATTTTTATGCTCCAGTTGTTGCCGGGCAAGCCTAAGTGCGCTGGTCATATTGTTAAATTCAACAATAAGATTATGCAGATCATTATCCGGTTGGTCGCTGACCTGTATTCCCCACATTCCCTTACGAATTTTTGCTGTTGCCTCTAAGAGCTCTTGGAGCGGTTTACTAATGCTCCGTGCTAAATAAAAAGCACACCAAATTGATAAGAAAAGAATGAGCAAAGTAATGAGTATGAATGAAAAAAGATAACTTAAATAAATAGGGTTGCGCATAGACTTGAGATGTTCATAATCAATCCGAGAGGTCTGAATTTCAATAAGCGGGGTTCGTTGGCTTTCCGGATAGCGATGTACAAGAACAATAACTTGGGTGCCAATTTTTTTTGCCCAATAGAGTGATCCATAAAAATCAAAGAGCTCTGCGTGGTCTTGAAGTGCTTCCAGTCGCTTGTAAAAGCGAATTTTTAAACTGCGCATGGTTCTGTCGTTGAGTTTACGATAGGTGCGCCATACTCTTACTTCATCTTCCAGGGCACCGTAGAGCTTTGCGCTGGTTGTATCCCAAAGATAAGTTGTTGTAAGTGGGAAATTGGAAGTTGCAAGTGTTTTACCATTGGTAACATGTGCCGCGAGCTCTTCTCCCTGTGCTGCCAAAATTTTGCGTACAGCACTCGTGTGTGATTCATGAAGCTTTAGGCTGTTATCAAGGCCGGTATGGATTCTTGCTGAGAACCAATAATCGATGCTTTTGGTTATAAACTTGCCAGCGGTAAAAAAGACAAATAGCGATGGAATCACCGAAAACAAGATAAACGCGAACAGGAGGTTACGCTTAAAAATGCTCCCCGGTGCTTCTTGGTTGCGTTCTACAAAGAGCTTAATGCTTTGACGTATGATCAAAAAAAGCAGCACAATGATTGCTGCAACGTGAATATTAATGAGCAGGAAGAGTGAGGCTCTATTGATGCCTGCCCCAATCAGATGGTGTGAGCGTTGCAAATAGAGCTCCAGCCAGCTGATCGTAAAAAGTGATAGCAGGCTGATGATCAGGATAATGATTCGTCTTTTTATGAGGGTAGTCATAGGCTCAGTAGTCTGTTTAGGCTAATAATTCGATCCTGTCGCAGTATACTTTTTTGCTCGAGCAAGTCAATTGTTTCCATAATTGAAAATATTTTAAAAATAAAAAACGCTTTATTATCAAATAAATCTAATAAAAGTTTCTATTGAGATAAGTTTTGTTTGTGCTATACTCTGCATCTCGGGGGGCGTATTGCCGTGGTTTGAATGAGGTTTTTCAAACAGGTGGATATGCATGGATAACCGTTATGGGGAGTTTCCTTTTATGAACTATCAAACACGCACAAATTATCAAAAAAAATCCGCTTATGTCGTTGCATTCGTCGTAACATTATTGTGTAATAACATCTTCGCGCAGAACAACAATCAAGCTGTATTTGCAATGCCACAATTTTCTCCCTTTCTAACTGGGGAAAATAATGGTTCTGTTGTAACAATTATTAAAGATTTTATGCATAGTTTTAGTGACCTTGATTATGCAACATCAAAAGAACTTATTATTGCATTGCCAGGAACTGGACACGAGCTGTCATATAACTGGGGCTTTGTTGGATCAGGTGATTTATTTTCACCGCTTCCAATTATTAAGGGTCAAATTAGACCAATTCAGTCTTTCCTTAATCCAGCCGATTCAGCAACAGCGTTTATCGATCTTGGTAAGGTAGTTGCTCAAAATGAGCTCATTAAAAAAAGCAAGCAATTGCCGCTTATTAAATGGTTGAGCGAGTCTGAGCTTTCTCCGGTCAAGCTTTTAGTGGTGAAGACTATTTTGCTGGTAAAAAGTAATGGAATACTTGGGATTAATTCACTCAAAAGCGAGCTGTTTAGATTGTTGTTTCGATTGAGTCTTGTTGATGACGTTGTGCTCTTTGATTTGTCAAAGCCATTAACATCTTTTATTCCAGAGTCTATCAAACTTGCGCTGGATGAAATGTCTCCAGAGATTGTAACTACTATTAATGAAGTATGGGCGCATGTTGCCGACTCTAAAAATTTATTACAGAGTATGAGTAATGATACTTCAGAAAAATCAAACACACTTGCTTGTGTTACCGCGTATATTTTTAATGATGAACAACTTGCTCAAAGTTGCTTTGATAACAATCAGCAAGCGGTTGAAAAATTAATTCAACAGAGTGATTGCTCACTCTTGGCGTATGATGACTTTGTTCGTTTTTCAAAAATTGGAGCACCAAACCCGTTGCTTAATCCGGCTCGTAAGCTTGTTGGTCATAAAACCTGCGGCGTTGTTAATCTGGAGTTAGGTTCAGGGTTGCCAGCAGCTGTATCTGCTCAACTCAAACAGCAAGCTTCATCATCTGTTGTTATGATTCATGGTGTTGATGGGCAATCATGGATTGTCTGCAAGGGCGGAAAGCTTGATGTCCTGGAAACTGCAAAAGTTTTTACGGCGACGCTGATTGCAACATTTAAAGATTATGTAAAAGCTCGAAAAGCGGTCATGACGAGCACTTCTGTGCAAGCGGTTGAGTATCGCAAAGCGCTTCAGGCAAAAGAGCTTGAACGTTCAAAAATGATGACATTCCTTCAAACTCAGCATGGTAAAGCATGTGTAAAACGACTTGAGCAAGCACTTCAGGCCCTTGATATTCAGCGTAATCCTGCTGAGCAAAATGGGTATGATGTCGTTAAAGCTGAGCAAGAAAACATTATGGCATCACTGACTGCTGAGTATGAAAAGAAAATGGCAGACCTTGCTCGCTTGCAGGCATCTGCGGTGCGTACCAAGGGTGATGCCGGACGGATCGCTCAAATGGCTGTTGCTCAGGCTCAGAAGGCATGTGAGCTTGCCCATCAAGCACTACTTAATTATCAGCTTGAATGTCAAGATCAGCAATCTGCTCCTGTATTACAACCTGATTTTTCTCATAATCTTGATCAAAAAAGAGCTGAGTATTATTCCCATATCAGCGCGTTGCGTGATATGTTGCGTAAAAATCAAACATTGAGTCTGCAAGAACAGCAAGAAATACAGGCTTGTATTATTGAGCTTGAATCTAAAATAAAAGACTTGAGCCCTGCTCAACCGGTTAAGGCTTCGATAACGCTTGAGGAAATTATATCCAGACGAGAAAGTGCTTGTGCTCTTTATGCACAAGAAGCTACCGTGTTGCGTCAAGAATTAGCGCAGCATCAAGCCGGCATTATGAAAATTGTTGATCCAACAATCCGTATGGCTGCAAAGCTTGAGTTCTCATCAATGCAAAAAGGGTACGAGGCTTATATCGCTTCACTTGAGCAACAAGCTGCTCGTATCAAACAAGAAAATGGAAAACTTTGTCAGCTTGATGCATATAAAAATATTCTTGCGAATAACAGTGATGCACTTGGTATTCAAGAACTTGAAGATATGCAAGAACTTGAATATGAAGTTGGGTACCTGATGCAAACAGGTGGTACTAATTGGTTACGTCATCTGCTTCATGCATCTTCTGATATCACTGATGCAATGGATGATCTTGGTCATAGTTCACTGAGTGAATTCAAGCAGGTTAAAGAAAACTTTTTCACCATGCTTGGATGGATTGTTACTCATTCTGATCACATAAGCGAAAATCAGCTTTTATATCGACATTTTATTGGCCTGATTATGCCAGAATTTCTTCTTTCATTTGATCGTTGCTTCCAGGCTTTTATTAAGTAATTTTGTGTTTGGTGACAGCACATGGTTTTATACCCATGCGCTGTCACCAACAAAATTTTTAAAAAGGATTCGCCATGAGAATACTCAATGTAATAATTATGCTTGTGACGATCTTCGTGCAGATGCATGCAGCAGCTCCTGAATCACTTACTCAGATCTGGGAACAAATTGGGCTTCTTCAGCAACAACAAACGTTGGAAATTAACCCTTCAAAAGCTCAAGCGCTTGCAGAACAAATTAACCAGCTTCTTGATCAAGCTAATGCACTCAATGCAATTAATCACGATGTTGTGGCACAAGAGCCTTATGCAAAACCTGTATTAGCCGACATTAACGGCCAAGAGCCCGAGATACCACTTTCGGGTAACAAACTCGCTGACCAGCTTGAAGAGCGTATTCAAAAGCTCGATACCGATATTCAGCTTATTCTTACCTCGTACTGCAATAAATCATTATTAACGTTTCAAGATAAAATCAGGCATGATCAACTTGCTCTTTTTCTAACCTCTCGACTTGATGATCTTGCAGCATATTGTGATCTTTTAAACGCTGTTCAGGGTGATGATGCAGCAATCATTACTGCTCAAATCAATAAAACGTGCGAATTTCTAGAAGCATGTATGTATTGGATTAAATGCACTCATGCAAAAATGGTAGCTGTCTTTGTTTGTTGTGCTGATCGTGGTGGTGAATCAGTGATGTGGTCGGATCTTCACACAATGACCCTAGAACTGATTAATCATTTTGAAGAGATTCTTGAAACAATGTGGCCTGATGTTATTGAAGGTCAGTTGGGTATTGAGCTTTTTAATGAGTATCTTGTAGATTGTGCATACCAAATCCTTCCTGCATCATACAAATCATCTTTTTTAAAACGATTAGCCTATGGATTAACTCCATGTGTGCAGCTTTATCTTCATCAAGTTCTTGAATTTTCATGGTATGAAAAATTTCCTGTTTTATGCGAAAATTTTACGCGCGATATGACCGCTGCATTTATTGAGTTGCAGAACTATCAACCTGTCCAGCCTGCAAAGCAGTTACGTGCCCTGAGTAAGACCGTTGCTCTTTTTGAGGGGACTAAGTTTGGATGCTTACAACAATTTAAAGACAATAAACAGGAAGCTCAGCTGGTGCGAGACATGCTCAACAGCAGTATTTTTGCTTTACTGACAATCAAACATGAGCTTGCAAGCAGTGCGGCAATTCAGCTCGATTACACTGCAGCTCCTGATAAGGCAGAGGCCTATCTTGGTTATGCACAGGTTATTAAAGATCCACTCTTTCAAGCCATGGCTCAAAAAAATTCATTTAAAAACTGCATGGCACAGTACATGCATGCGCTTGATTTTTATTTCTCCAGTACAGAATGTAGCGTTGATGTGATGTATCAACTCTATGGGGCAATGTACGCATTAACACAGCTCAGGCTTGCCTGTAGCCAAGGTGCAATTAAAAAGTTCTTGTATGGTCTGCAAAAATATGAGCTTATAATTGATCAAATGTTGGGTATTGTACAAAAAGCCTACCTTCATGCACGTACGCTTTTACTCCCTCAACAACAAACCTTTATGCAAAAATTGATGGGTGGAGAGTGGTTGCATGCTGATAAGCTTAAAAAAGCTCTTCACGATAGCGCAGGTAAGGTGATGATTCAGCTTGGAGGTAAATGGTTTGGACAGCATTTTGATGATCCAGAATCGGCAGCATTTTATACAGCAAGTGTTCTGGCGCCTATTGCTATGCTTGCTATTCTCAAGTACCTGGTACCAAACTTACCTGAGCGCATTCAGCAAAAAGTAATTGAATTTATTGGGGTAATGCCGCAGGTCCAATCGGATGAAAAGAAGCTTGCGCAGCTTATTCAAGCAAACCCTGAGGTAGTGAGTGAATTCTTTAAAAAAGAACCAGCGTTTGGCAAGATGCTCATGACTCAGTTGCAAGGCAAAGTGAATTAAATACTTAACATTACGCACCCATTTTGAGCATTAAAATTTAAGCAGCAAACCGGCCGCAAATATCTAATAATATTTGCGGCCGGTTTATTTTAATAGGAAAGATGTTCAGTAAGTGAGGGATTATATCATTTCCGCGTATAAGTTCTCTAAATTCTTGTCCTTAAATCATTCACATCTTTATATTCTTATTACTCAAAATTATATTAATATGCATACAACTATTTTTAAAACTGAGGAATTATATGTGCAATAATTTTCTAGTATTGATGCTTGCGTCTATTTTTATTTCGTTTTCTATCCCATTGTTCCCCGATGTTTCTGAGCAACTTAATGTGCTTAAAGAAAAGCTTACACAACTTAAAGTAAAGCTCAATTTACTTCAAAATTCATTGCAAGAATTGAAAAAAAAACTATCACAAGAAAAATCTAAATATCCTCCAGGAATAAAAATATCAAGCAATTTACTTGATGAACTTAAAATAGGAGCAGTGCTTAAAAAAGCGCCTCCTCTTAAAAAATATGAATCAGAAGAAACCTCTAAAACAGGCTCGCTTTTAGAGAGCATTCGAAAAGGAATAAAACTCAAAAGAACTGAGATTATCAAAGTTGAGAAAACTAAGGAAAAGATTCAGCCTCATATTCAAGAACTCACCAAAAAATCTCAAGAGAAAGAAGCTGAAATGGTAATCCTTGCAGATCAGCTTGAAAATCTAGCAGGTCATCCAGAAAAATTTCAAGACTTTATCCAATTGGTACGTTCAAAATTAACACAAAAACCGTTTACACATAGTATGGTCTTAATTTTAAGTGGACTGAAACTTATCGATTTAGAAAAAATTGGGCGGAACGCTCTAAGTCATCCAATAGATAATCAGATTCGAAAAATATTAGACCTGGTACATGCAGCCTACGAAGAGAAAATCAGGCAGGATATTAGCGCAAATAAACTTGATGAAGCCAATGAATGTCTTGAAGTAATGAACTCGTTTGAGGCAGAGTATCTCCACCAGCTTAATTTACTATCTCCCTTACACAAGTTAAACAAGCGAATTTCTAATGCTTCAATAACACCTGATGAGATCATAGAAGCTATTAGTAAAAATATTTTATTGCTTAATGATGATCTGCAGAAGAAAGTTTTAATGATTTTTGATGAAAATTATGAGTTGCAGCTTTATACAAAAACACTTTCAACAATATTGGCAGATAAAAATCCTGATCTTGATTTTCTTAGAACTCAGATTAAGGAATCCCAAGAAAAAGATAATGAATGGGAAGATGATGATCAGGAAAATGATGAGGCTAATCAAATTCCAACTTGGTATTTAGATCTTGAAATTCCTAAAGATCTCTATCAAGCAATACAAATGGATTTTGTAAGAGAAAAACTTAAGCAAGATTTTCAAACACTCTTAAAAGTTTTGATAGGGTTTGATCAAGCAATTGGTGTAATCCTTTTTAATGGGATTAATGATGAAGATAATCAACCATTCAACTTTGACTCGTCGGCTTTTATAATTAAATCAAAAAGAGAATCTCTGGCTCAAGAAATAGATGCAGCTCGCGCTCGAGCTGCTACTTTATCCTCTTCTTTTGGATATAATCTTTCAAAGCCAGTGGTACCTGTGGCTGGAGATCTATCATTATTGGCATCAGAGATTTTAGTAACCAATCCCCAAAATAAAAAATTTATTACAGTACTTAATAATCTCTCTAAAATGGATGATGTTGCACTTATGCAAGGTCTCTTTCAAGAACAAGAAAATTTTATTAAAGAGAAGACATTCGATACGATTCGAGCACTTATTGCGACGCTTGATATAGGAACGTGTGAAGAAATTTTAAACAAAATGAAAATGCTTAACCCTAATATTCAAAAAGAACTCGATCTGCAAAATCCATCATCAAAATTCTATAATGTACTTCACAAGACGATTCAAGAGAAGAAAAAAGCGCCCATTACAATTAATAGTGGCCTTGCAGCTCAGAAGGTGCTTATCAAACTATTTGAGGAACGGAAGTCTGATTACTCTAAACCTCTTACTTCAGATGAGATTGATGCGATATCAGCTCAGTATCAGGGAATTCGTCTATGTCCCCCTGACATTAAAATTGGGCTTAAATTATTAGTGGAAAAAAATCGAGCAGATTTTGAAGCAACAGAGAATGGAAAGAAGGTTGTCAAAGCTCTTGAACTTGAGTAAAGAAAATATTCAGGGCTGGCAGCTCACAGAGCTACTGGTCCTGAATATTTCTTATTAAGAGTAGAGTAGCTGTATAAATCTATAAAGCTCATGTAACGAGCAATATTTTATTGAAGTTTCAAAAAATAATTTATTGATTGTACTCGTTTTTTATAATGAAAAAGTTCGCCTTTTAGTGGTATACTACCCTCTCTATTTATCGTAATAATTAACCCTCTTGAGTACCAAGGTCGTATGATTTATCACATAGCACAGGCGCTTCAGGCTCATTATTCATTCTTCAATCTTTTTCATTACGTGACGGTGCGCGCTATTGCAGCACTCCTTACTTCACTCTTTTTATCATTTCTATTGGGTAACTGGTTTATTAAAACATCGCAAAAATTTTTTCGTTCAAAAGTTCGAGAATGGACGCCAGAAAGTCATCAACAAAAAAATGATACTCCTACTATGGGGGGACTTTTTATTGTTTCAATTGCCTTGATCACAGCACTTTTGTGGAATGACTTGACCAAAAGTTCGGTCTGGATTTTTATGTTCTGTTTTCTGAGTTTTGGCCTGATTGGTTTTTTGGATGACTGGTTTAAAATTAAAAACCGCAAAGGAATCTCTGCACGCCTTAAATTTTGGCTTCAAGCGGGATGTTCGTTTGGGGCAGCGCTGATTTGGTACTTTGTTATGCAGCCTGAAGGTTCGATCTGTGTTCCTTTTTTCAAAAACTTTAATCCCTACTTTGGATTGTTCTTGATCCCGTGGGGTGCCTGGATTATTACCGCAACAAGTAATGCGGTCAATTTAACCGATGGACTTGATGGCCTTGCAACGGGTCCACTTATTTCAAATTTTAGCGCCTTTGCGCTGATCACCTATGTTGCATCGCACAAAGGGTTTGCTGCCTACCTTTACATTCCGTTTGCAGGAAGTCCTGAGCTTGCGGTGATTGGTGGAGCGCTTGTAGGAGTATTGCTCGGATTTTTGTGGTACAACACGCATCCTGCACAAATTTTTATGGGCGATGTTGGTTCACTGGCGCTTGGAGCAGGCTTGGCGATGATGGCACTCATGGCACGACAAGAATTGTTACTGGTGATCAGTGGTGGAATTTTTGTTCTTGAAACAGTCTCGGTAATTATTCAAGTTTTTTCATTCAAAGTCTTTGGGCGCCGCATGTTTCGCATGGCGCCCATTCATCATCATTTTGAATTGATTGGTTGGGAAGAGCCCAAAATTACCGTTCGCTTTTGGATTATCTCAATTATTCTTGCGTTGTTTTCTCTACTGACTCTGAAAATTCGCTAGGCGATTGATAGAAGTCCAATTCGGTAAAAAATCCTAGAATGAAACGTTTGCTTTCGGGTATAAGTTGGTCATCAGCTTCAATGCTTTCTGCCAATTTGAATGCACATTCATCATCAACATGTAACGATGGGTGAACTCTTTGACAGTATGTTTGGAGTACTTTATAGAGCTCAATAATTAATCGATCGCGGTTCATTGGTTTACAGGTCTTAGGCGATTTCTTGTGTGCAACTACCTGTTTACCAAATTTTTCTATAATTTCTTTGTATGAAAAAAGAGCTTGTTTATAAGCGAATCTTTCATGTTGCTCAGTCATACCAATACATTGTTGACTCAAAGTTATTGCAAGTACAATCAATAAGTATTTTTTCATGGGACAGTCTCTCTCCGAGATATACGATTGGTTAAAAGAAATTGGTCTACGAATTGAACATTTTATCATCAATATTTCTTTTAACACCAGCTTGAGAAATAGTCTGAACCGTAAAATTATCATGCGATATTAATCGTTTGATGAAGAAAAACTTTCTATAATTCCAAAAAAGCAGCCGCAACATGATAAACTCAGTTCGTGGAAGGCTTGGCTGCAAGCAAAACTTGCGCCCATTTCTGCACAGCAGGTACATGCTTTCTTTTCATGTAAGTTATTATTTTTTATAGTTTTTACCTTTTTAGGTTTAAGGCTTTTTTGAGTACATTTTGAGCAGGTACTTTCTTCTGTTTTTTTACACAACTTTATGTAACATGAGTCGTGTAAATTATACAAATCAAAAAACAAAGATGTATTCTGAGAATTGTATCTTTCGGTTTCTTTTTTGAAGCAGACTAAACAGTTTTTATCAGCAAAATTAACAGAATTATGAGCGTTAACAAGGTAGTACGAGACATCAAAACTTGCAATTTCCTTTTTACATTTTTCGCATTGGTGAGGGCTGTCTTGCAAAATTTGTTGAATGAGTGATGAGATCGTTGCTCTTTGTGGTGTAATATCTTGCATTTCGATCTCTGTTTCAGAGTTTTCATGATGCTGCATGCACAGCGTTGAGGATTGTAACAATAACATTGTGCATACCATTGAATAAATAAAGCGATTGAGAAGCATATCTGTCCCTCTCATTTTTGTATCAATGCTTGGGGTTCTTAAAATATTTTTTGATCATTCCTATGTGCTCATATTAAAGGCTCAGAAGTCAATTATTCGATTAATGTAGTTGCTCTCTTGAGCAAGGGTTAAGCCATATGATCAATTAAAAACATCCAAACAAACATGAAAATCGATTTTCAGATGGAGGTTTTTGTTGGTTAAGAAAAACGCACGCATCACACAAAATAGTATTTATTCTTTGGTGTGTTTTTTTATAGCATGACTCATGAAGCGTGTATGAATTAAAATATCGTTTTCGACAACCAGATGCTTGAAGACACAAGAGACAACTTTCATAGGAATAATTGTTTGTTTCTAATGCAGGAGTTTCTTGAAAAACATATGATGTAACATCAAGTTGAAGCGCAATAACTTCATTGCATTGTGTGCAACGACACCACTCTTTCTTGTGAGCTTTTTGAAGCTGTTGAACATATTGACCTCTCGAGTGATGTATCTCATACGCAGGACGTGATGTCTGAAAAGATCCATATGTCTGATTATTCATACAATATGCTGATGATATCAACCATAAAGCTGCACTTATCATAATAAAATATTTCTTGTAAACCATTATCTAATCCTTTTAGTTATTCGGGCCAACAGCTTGCTCAGCTTCATCTAGTTTTGTGTACTTATTTTCTTTGCCAATTTCTTCTTCAAAATTATCCTCTTCATCACGTTTTCTTTTTTTATCAATCAGCTTGATTCGAGGGTCATTTGTTGTAAGTTTTGGAAATGAATTTTTATCCAAAACCAATTCCTTGATTCTTGAGAAATGAAGGTTAATCCATTCAAGAGCATTAAAAGATCCTGAAAGCGTAAGCGATTCAAGGTTTCGTGTGTTATTCAGGAAGAGTTGTTTTAGGTTAGGGCAGGTGTCCCCAGATATTTCTAGAGTTCTGATTCCTGAGTAACCAAGGTTCAACATTTCAAGTGCATTTAATGATCCGGAAAGAGTAACCGATTGAAGATTCTGTGTTTTACTAAGCTCGAGCTTTTTTAGGTTAGGGCAGGTGCCAGAAATTTCTATGGTTTTGATTCCTGAGTAAGAAAGATTAATCCATTCAAGCGCATTCAATGATCCTGAAAGCGTAAGCGATTCAAGATTTTGTGTGCAGCCCAGGTCGAGTTTTTTGAGGTTAGGGTAGGTGCCACCAGAAATTTCTATGGTTTTGATTCCTGAGTAAGAAAGGTTAACTCTTTTAAGGGCTGTAAAAAATTTTAATAGATTATCAAAATTGTTGTCGAAACAATCGAGCCATAGAAAGCCAGTAATTGTTTTGACCTCTTGACTCAAGACAGCACAAATTTCGTTATTTTTAAGGTTGAATAGATCTCTTAAAATAGTCTGAATATCCATGCTCATTTGGTAATCTTGCCACAAGAAGCGCTGAAGTGCATTCCGTAGAATCAAAGCTGCATGAGTGTACGAAATTTGGGTATTTGTAAGCGTCAGATATAATTCTTTGAGCATGTTGATGATTGCAACACTATCGATAACATTTTCCGAAAAAAGCAGGTGTAAAGGTGTTGTGATAGATTTTTTTGTTGCATCATTCAACAACAAAATTTGTTCGCCTGTGGAATGTTGCAATACATGAGCATGCTGTTCTGTGCATGAAGAAATTGTAGTGCTTACTTCAGGAGCAAGCGTGGTGATTGAGTCAAATTGTGCGTGGCCAGACTTAACGCTTATGACGAACTCAAAATCTTGTTCAACCTGTATGGTTATTGTTCCAGAACAATCTTTGCGATTATCGCTTGCGGTATAGGTTGCAACGTTATCAATTTCAATGGAGATATTCTGTTTTTCAGGAGCGAGTGTTCTGCAAAAGGTTTCAAGTCCTATGGTTGCCCATTGTGTTACCGCCTGAGTGTACTGATTGTCATCTTGATATACAGGCTCTGATTCAAATCCAAGCTCAAAAACTGCATTGAGCACGCGCATGATATTAACAAGGCCGCTATCAACTTCATTATCATTATCATTGTGGTTGCTGTGAGCAAGATATTTTTCGTTGTAGCGAATGTTAGCATCAAGGTTATTCACCACCTTGCTCCAAGCGTTGCGTACAGAAATTTTACCTGAATTAGCTTGTTCAGGTTTTTGCAGTTGATAAAATGCTTCAAGGTTATCGTATGCTTGCACATCACTAATTTTTTTCAGAGCATGCTCTACATCCCAATGCTTTGTCTTTTTGTTATACAAAACCAAATTGCACAAGTGACGAATGGTAGTCTCGGTACAATCCGGATATGTTTTGTTTTCAAGTAACTGATTGTTTGCACGGTCATAACCACAAGCAAGACCATTGTTCACCGGCTTGCACTGGCGTGCATAGGGAATAACAGCGTCAATTAAATCGCGGTTTTGAATGACCCAGAGGTCATCAAGAGTTGCTTGATCGGAAGATTTTTTCACCACATCCTCAAGATTGCCTTGATCAATCAAACCATCTTCAAACATTGCTTGATGATCAACAAGCTGTTCATCTAAATTTTGGATTAAGGTCTGAATTTCCTCTGAGCCAAATTTTAAACAAAAGAATGCGTTAAGGAGCATTTCAGGCGTGTATTTTGGGTAAAATGTTGCTTCATGATATTTTTCAAAATTTTTGTAATGTTCAGGGTTAGATGCACAAAGAGCTCTTCGATCATCACGCTCTTCGAGCTCGATGCATTTGCAGAGTACGGACAAGAGTTCTTTGGCTCTTGGCAAAATAATGCTAAAACGTCGATTGTTGCTTAAAAAGTTCTTGAAGAAGTCTGTATCAACTTGATTTTGTGCTGCAGCTTGCAATCGTTTGATGGCTGCATTGAAATTACTTCCAAATTCATTACCACCCATTACATGAAACTTTTGCCCATTTCGAATATCAAAAGATTTAACCGTTGTTCTCACCTTTGCGCAAAAGTTCAAAAGCGTAGCAACATCGTGCACACTCAACTGTGCACCAATGCTCTGGCTGTGACTGGTCATGGCAGTGAGTTGTCCAGCCGGCGATGGGAACAATAAAATTGCCAGTTCAGCAAATGGGTCGTTTTTAAGTGCTTTGTCTTGAATATACAGACGACGCCCTTGCGAATCTTGCGGCCCAGGGATGACGTTGTAAAAACGGATTGCATCAACTGTACCGTTCTTGAGTGCTGCACAACCAATGTTGGGTGCGTACAGCTCGTAGCCAGGCTTGAAGTGGCTGAAGATACCCTTGAATGCTAAGGGTGAAATGTTTGCCTGCAGCTGCATGCTGATGAGCAGTGCTGTACCAGATAAAAGTTTTACCATCTTTTTGAGTGCGTTCATGATAACCTCCAGGTTTCTATTAAAATTTTATTTGCTTTCAATTATCCATAATTTCGTCGTTTGCATTATTTTGGCCAACTGGTTGTTCAGCATCAGCAAGTTTGACGAGCTTGTTCTCTTTGCTAATTTCTTCTTCAAAGTTGTCCTTTTCATCACGCTTTCTTTTTTTATCAATCAGCTTGATTCGAGGGTCATCTGTTTTGAGTTTTGGAAACGAATTTTTATCCAAAATTAATTCTGTGATTTCTGAGCCCCAAAGTGTAATTTTTTCAAGTGCATTTAATGATCCAGAGAGTGTAAGCGATTCAAGGTTTTGTGTTTTGTCCAGGTAGAGTTGTTTGAGGTTAGGGCAGGTTCCAGAAATTTCTAAGGCTTTGATTCTTGAGTAAGAAAGGTAGATGCTTGCAAGGGCATTGAGTGAGCTCGAAAGAGTAACCGATTTAAGGTTTTGTGTAGATCTCAGGTTGAGATTTTTTAGGTTAGAGCAAGTGCCAGAAATTTCTAAGGCTTTGATTCCTGACCAAGAAAGGTCGATGCTTTCAAGGGCATTAAAGGATCCTGAAAGCGTAAGCGATTCAATGTTTGGTGTGTGAGAAAGGTCGAGTTTTTTTAGGTTAGGGCAGGTTCCAGAGATTTGTATAGATTTGATTCCTGACCAAGAAAGGTCGATGCTTTCAAGGGCTGTAAAAAATTTTAATAAATCACTAAAATTATTGTTGAAATTATTGTTGAAACAATTGTTTAACCATTTATTGCCACCAATTACTTTGACTTCTTTACTTAAAACAGCACGAATTTCGTTATTCCTCAGGCTGAATAAATCGCTCAAAATAGTCTGAATGTTACGGCTCATCTGCAAATCTTGCCACAAGAAGCGTTGCAGTGCGTTTTGTAAAATCAAAGCTGCACGGGCGTCAGTAATGTGGTTACTTACAAGCATCAGGTGCAATTGTTTCAGCATGGTGATGATTGCAGCGCTATCAATGACATTTATTGAAAAAAGCTTGTGCAAGGGTGTTGTGGCATAATCTTTTGTTGCAGCATTCAACAACAAAATCTGCTCACCTGAATATTGCAACCTATGATCATGCTGTTGTGCACACGAAGCAATTTTGTCTTGGCTTACTTGGACTAGCGTGGTAATCGAGTCAAATTGTGCATGGCCAGAGCTAATGCTCATGACAAATTTAAAATCTTGTTCAACCTGTACGGTTATTATTGCAGAGCAATCTTTGCGATGATCGGCTGCAGTGTACGTTGCAACGTTATAGATTTGAATGGCTACATTTTGTTTTTCAGGAGCGAGTGTTTTGAAAAAAGTTTCAAGTCCCGAGGTTGCCCATTGTGTTACCGCCTGTTCGTACTGATTGTCATTGTGATACACAGGTTCTGACTCAAGACCGAGTTCAAAAACGATGTTGAGCAGGCGCATGATATTAACAAGGCCGGAGCTAATTTCATTATCATGATCATTGTCATTTTTTATCGATGGTGGCAAAAACTTTTTGTTGTACCGAATATTGCCATCAAGATTGTTTACGACCTTGCTCCACGCATTACGCACGGCAGCTTCACCAGAGTTTGCTTGTTCAGGTTTTTGAATTTGATAAAATGCTTCGAGGTTATCGTATGTTTGCACATCACTAATTTTTTTCAGAGCATGCTCTACATCCCAATGCTTGGTCTGCTTGTTGTATAAAACCAAATTGCACAAGTGACGAATGGTTGTCTCGGTGCAATCGGGGTATGTTCTGTTTTCAAGGAGCTGATTGTTTACTCGGTCATAACCACAGGCAAGACCATTGTTCACCGGTACGCACTGGCGTGCATACGGAATGACAGCGTCAATCAAGTCGCGGTTTTGAATGACCCAGAGGTCATCAAGGGTTGCTTGATCGGGAGATTTTTTCGCCGCATCCTCAAGATTGCCTTGATCAATCAAACCATATTCAAACATTGCTTGATGATCAACAAGCTGTTCATCTAAATTTTGGATCAAGGTCTGAATTTCCTCTGAACCGAATTTTAAACAAAAGAATGCGTTGAGGAGCATTTCGGGTGTGTACTTGGGATAAAAAGAGTTATCACAATAAAAATCAAAGCATTTATGCTTATTGGGGTTTTCTCTGAATACTTGGCGTCGATCATCACGTTCTTCAATTTCAATACAGCGATACAAAAGTTTCAAAAGCACCTGAGCATGAGGGATGTCATTCAAAAAACGATCGGGAATTTTAAGCCATTTAAAGTAAGTTTCAAGGGTATTGTTTGCATACAAATAAAGTTTTTTGTGTTTCTTGATTTCTTTGCGAAGATTTCTGTTATTTGCTATATCGAGAGCTTCACATAAATGGGCAAATGCTCTTTTGATTTTTTTACCGAGTTGATTTCCTTTAAGGCCCTTATTCGCTTTCATGGTACAAATAGCAGCTCTAATCCTTGCACAAAAATTCAACATTGCCGCAATGTCATACACTGTTAATTGTGCACCAATGTTTTGACCATGACTGGTCATGGCAGTGAGCTGGCCAGCAGGCGATGGAAAGAGTAGAATTGCCAGTTCAACAAACGGGTCGTTTTTAAGCGCTTTATCCTGAATGTACAGACGACGCCCTTGCGAATCTTGCGACCCAGGGATGACGTTGTAAAAACGAATTGCATCAATCGTACCGTTCTTGAGTGCCGCGCAACCAATGTTGGGTGCATACAGTTCGTAGCCTGGCTTGAAGTGTTTAAAGATTTCTTTAAACGCTAAGGGTGAAATGTTTGCTTGGAGCTGCGTGCTTGCCAGCAATACCACAATGCTCAACAATGATTTGAATACATTTTTTAACACGTTCATGATAACCTCCATTATTTTTAACATTTATATCAGATTGCACCAATCTATCATTTCATTGTCATCGACTGTTCTGAGTTCTGGAAATGAATTTTTATTAGGCTCAAGCGTATTGATTTTTGAGTGATTAGGATCAATTCTTTCAAGTGCATTTAATGATCCGGAAAGAATAACCGATTCAAGATTTCCAGTTCCCCGAAGATCGAGCTTTTTTAAGTTAGGGCAGGTATCCCGAGATATTTCTAGAATTCTGATTCCCGAGTAATCAAGGTTCAACATTTCAAGTGCATTTAATGATCCGGAAAGAGTAACCATTTCAAGATTACGTGTATCAAAAAGATCGAGCTCTTTTAGGTTAGGACAGGTGTCCCCAGATATTTCTAGAGTTCTGATTCCTGAGCTGAAAAGATTAATCATTTCAAGTGTATTTAATGATCCGGAAAGAGTAACCGATTCAAGATTTTTTGTTCCCAAAAGATCGAGCTTTTTTAGGTTAGGGCAGGTCTCCCCAGATATTTCAATTGATTTGATTCCTGATTTACGAAGTCGTAAAATTTCAAGTTTATTTAATGATCCGGAAAGAGTAACCGATTCAAGATTACGTATTTCAAAAAGATCGAGCTCTTTTAGGTTAGGGCAGGTGTCACCAGATACTTCTAGAATTCTGATTCCTGAGTAACCAAGGTCAATTGTTTCAAGTGCATTTAATGATCCGGAAAGCGTAAACGATTCAAGATTTCGTATAAGCAAAAGATCGAGCTTTTTTAAGTTAGGGCAGGTATCCCCAGATATTTCTAGAGTTCTGATTCCTGAGTAACTAAGGTCAATTGTTTCAAGTGTATTTAATGATCCGAAAAGAGTAACCAATTCAAGATTACATGTTTTACAAAGATCGAGCATTTTTAGGTTAGGGCAGGTGTTCCCAGATATTTCTAGAGTTCTGATTCCTGAGTAACTAAGGTCAATTGTTTCAAGTGTATTTAATGATCCGGAAAGAGTAACCGATTGAAGATTCTGTGTTTTACTAAGCTCGAGCATTTTTAGGTTAGGGCAGGTGCCAGAAATTTCAATTGATTTGATTTCTAATCCACCAAGGCTCAATATTTCAAGTGCATTTAATGATCCAGAAAGAGTAATCAATTGAAGATTCTGTGTTTTACTAAGATCGAGCTTTTTTAGGTTAGGACAGATGCCAGAAATTTCAATTGATTTAATTCCTGAGCTAGAAAGGTTAAACATTTCAAGGGCTGTAAAAAATTTTAATAGATTATCAAAACTATTATTAAAATAATCAGATGCCCATTTGTCTCCAACAATTGTTTTCACTTCCTTAGCTAAAACAGAACGAATTTCGTTATTCTTAAGTTTGAATAAATTCCTTAAAATAGGTTGAATGTCACTACTCATTTGCCCATCTTGCCATAAGAAACGCTGAAGTGCATTGCGCAGAATCAAAGCTCCACGAGTGTACGAAATTTGGGTATCTTTAAGCATCAGGTATAATCTTTTAATCATATTGATAATTGCAACACTATCGATAACATTTTCCGAAAAAAGCTGGTGTAATCGTGTTGTGATAGATTTTTTTGCTACAGCATTCAACAACAAAATTTCTTCGCCTGTGGAATATTGCAACAGGTGATCGTATTTTTGTGAGCATGAATGAATTATTTTATCGCTTATTGTGAGCGCTTCAGGAGCAAAGTTTTTTATTGAATCAAATTTTGCATGACCAAACTCAACGCTTATGACGAATTTAAAGTCTTGTCTAATCTGTACGGTTATTTTTGCAGAGCAATCTTTGCGATTATCAGATGCAATGTACATTGCAACGTTATCAATTTCAATGGAGATATTCTGTTTTTCAGGAGCGAGCGCTTTAAAAAAGGTTTCAAGCCCTGTGGTTGCCCATTTTGTTACCGCCTGAGTGTACTGATTGTCATCTTGATACACAGGCTCTGATTCTAGTTCAAGATTAAAAACCGAATTGAGAACGCGCATGATGTTAACAAGGCCGCTATCAACTTCATTATCGTTGTGATTACTATCAGTAAGATATTTTTGATTGTACCGAATGTTGGCATCAAGATTGTTTACCACCTTGCTCCATGCATTACGCACTGCAGCTTCACCAGAGTTAGCTTTTTCAGGTTTTTGAATCTGATAAAAATCATTAAAGTTTTCAAGCGTTTGCATATTTGAGATTTTATCTTGTACATACTGCAAGTTCCAGTTCTGGGTCTGCTTGTTGTACAAAACCAAATTGCACAAATGACGAATGGTTGTCTCGGTACAATCCGGATATGTTTTGTTTTCAAGTAACTGATTGTTTGTTCGGTCATAACCGCAGGCTAAGCCATTGTTCACCGGCTTGCACTGGCGTGCATAGGGAATAACAGCGTCGATCAAATCTCGGTTTTGAATGACCCAGAGGTCATCAAGGGTTGCTTGATCGGGAGATTTTTTCGCCGCATCCTCAAGATTGCCTTGATCAATCAAACCATATTCAAACATTGCTTGATGATCAACAATCTGTTCATCTAAATTTTGGATTAAGGTCTGAATTTCCTCTGAACCAAATTTTAGACAGAAGAATGCGTTGAGCAGCATTTCAGGCGTGTATTTTGGGTAAAATGTTGCTTTATGATATTTTTCAAAATTTTTGTAATGTTCAGGGTTAGATGCAAAAAGCGTTCTTCGATCATCACGCTCTTCGAGCTCGATGCATTTGCAGAGCAAGCACAGCAACTCTTGTGCCCGAGGCACAATAAAATTGAAGCGTCGATTATTGGTTAAGAAATTTTTATAGTAATCGATGTTTGCTTGATTTTTTTCTGCAGCTTGCAATCGTTTGATAGCTGCATTGAAATTACTTCCAAATTCATTACCACCCATCACGTGAAACTTTTGCCCATTTCGCATTTCAAAAGACTTAACCGTTGTTCTCATCTTTGCGCAAAAATTCAAAAGCGTAGCAAGGTCTTGCACACTCAACTGTGCACCAATGCTCTGGTTGTGACTGGTCATGGCAGTGAGTTGTCCTGCCGGGGATGGGAATAACAAAATTGCCAGTTCAACAAACGGGTCGTTTTTAAGCGCTTTATCCTGAATGTACAGACGACGCCCTTGCGAATCTTGCGGCCCAGGGATGACGTTGTAAAAACGGATGGCATCAACGGTGCCGTTCTTGAGTGCCGCACAACCAATGTTAGGTGCGTAGAGCTCATAGCCGGGCTTGAAGTGGCTGAAGATACCCTTGAATGCTAAGGGTGAAATGTTTGCCTGCAAGCTCATGCTCAGGGCAAGGACTCCTAGCAGGGCAGTACTCCATAAAAATTTAAATACATTTTTTAACACGTTCATGATAAACTCCATTATCTTTATTATTTAACGTGAACTCGATGATTTAAATTATCCAGTTCACCTGTTATTTTTTTCTATTGTTTCCATAATTATTGATGCAACTTCCAGAACTGCTTTATCTTCGCTTTTCAAATAATGCGGAATAAGTTCATGTGTTTTGAGTATAACTTGCTCCTGTAATGATTGATTAAATGCATTCATCGTATAAATGATGATGAGGTTGGCATTTACATTCATAGCATTAGGTTTAAGTAAGCTTAGGCTTTCTAGAACAGCAATTGGGTTTTTGGGTATAAGGTCATCATAGATTGCTTTATAGTCATGAAAGGTAATGCGTATCATTTCTTTTACAATATCAGAGATAGCATTTGCTTTTGAGCTATCATGAATTTTCATAGTGAAAGAAGCGCCATATTCATTAACAATTGCATCTTGAAGTGAAAAGCCATACAGCGTGCATATTGTTTGTGCATACAATTCCATAACCTGCCATCGATAAATTTTGTCTCCGTAAAATTTTAAAGCTAATATTGTATTGTTCGTTTCTTTTTCGAAACTCAGCGTAAGCGCCATGCTATGAAATCTAATGGGAATATTGTAATAATAAGAAATAGTATTTTTTTCAAATGTTGTTCCTGTTCTGGATGCACGGCATTTAATGCCTTCTACTTCTGTATTTAATACATCAAGCGCACTACATATTGTTGTAAAGTCTTGAGGAAGAGCTTGCTCTTTTATTTCTACAAGGCGGTTTAATGATCTGACAACAACTAAAAGGCTTTGATGGACTGTTGTAAAAAGGTCTTCAAGTGTTTTGAGTTCGGAGAGTCCATAGTATGCCGAGCTTCCAAGAGCTGCAGCATTAACATTAAATCCTGGGGAAGGAAGGAGCTCAGACTCAAGAGCCTCTTTTGATGCAAATTTTACTTTGAGTTTATTCAGATATTTATCTAGAGGTAATTCTTGATGGTATTTAATTACTCCAGCAGTAACAAGTAGTGCCCATTGTTCAAGAAGTCCTAAATATCGTCCAAGCATTATTTTAAAATGCTGAGCACGCACTTGAGTATCAATTTTACTTGATGATTTAATTGATTTGATTATCTGATCAAAAGTTTCAACAAATGTATTCATGGTTGAAACCGCTGCTTGATAGGCAAACGGATGTTGCTCTGGATTTTTTATAATCTGAGTAAGTTCAGCTGAAGTAAACCAGGTAAGAATTTGCTCATCAAAATTATTTTTTAATTGCTCAAATTGTCCATCTTCTTGCCACGTATTCAGATTTGTATGGCCAAGTAAATCGTTGTAATGCTTAAGCCGAGCAAGAAAATCATGGTCTTGATGGTACTCTGTAAATAACGTATTAAATATTTCTGACGGAGATTTTGTTTGTGCTGCAAAGCGAGTGTTTATCCATGCGGGAATCATTTTTAGTTCAATGATATCATTAAGCATAAGGGTCAAATTTGTTTGTTGTTCTTCGTTGAAATACTGAGCTGCGTGATTTAAGAATGCAACCCAGCTATTTTCAACAGTATCAGTCAGTGCAACTTGAGATCCTGTTTGAGTGAGTTCAAGTAATTTTTGGTTACTCAAAAGGTGAGCATGAATTGTTCCGTTTTCTTCAGTCCGGGCTATTTTGCTTTTGATAAAAGAAACAGTTTTATGGTAACGCTCAAGTATCGAAATGTAGGAATAATTATCAACGACCTCATTGTTTGGTTTTTGAAATAATAGAGTTTCAATGAATGCTATGGGCAAAAGGCGCTCAAGTCCAAATGGTGGTTTCCCCAGTTGACTTATAATATCCGTACGCAGTTCAAGGGCCAGAGCAAATAGACTACTCAGTTGCTCAACTGCAAGCTTTGCTGGTTCTTGAGTGAAGCAGATGGTATTTATGGTTTGCGTAAGCGGGCAATTCAGATCAAGATAGTTGGCGCAATCAAAAAATTTGTTGTCAGGACAAGTGACCTGTTGTTGTTTGATGCGAATTTGCTGCGCAAGGCGACTCAGAATTGTTTTCAGAGCAAGCTCTGCTTGGATTTGATTTCCTCCCTTAAGCGTTTTAACCAATGTTTCAAGTGAACTTTCATGATCAGTATTTTGTAACTGCGCATAAAAATTTATTGTATCGGGCAATGGTGTTTTATCTGGAATAGAAAGAATTTGAGCTATTGGATAAGAGCGAAGGCCTTCTTTAATCAGGCCATCTGAGCTAAGTTTTGCAATTGAATTTTCAGTAAAGGATGTAGTTGCTAAATTATAAATTTTACTGTTTTGAACGTCTGCTAGGAGTTTACACTCATCAGCTTGGATCCATTGTATGAGTTGTTGGTAATGATTGGTCGTCATCACCGGCTTACCCATGCCATTAAACGTTGCTGCAGCATGTGACGTTGCATCGGCCTGTTTTTGGACAACGACCAAATCGAAGTCAAAATTATTATTATCACTTCGCTGTGTCAGATAAAAATGAAGTGCGTCATCAAGTGTTTGCTGAGCAATGATTCGATTTTTATCGGTAATAAGTCTTAAGCTTCCACCCGCTTGGCTCATGGTTGTGCATTCAAGCGCTGTGCCTAAGTTGCTATCGTCAACAATATATGATGGAAGTTCCTGCGAGCGCTTGATGACTAATGGGCGTGCTTGGTATAAATAGAGCGTATTTGCTTGGTGATCAAAGCTCAATTCAAGATCCATAGGTTTACCATAAGCTTTTTCAATAAATGAAAGGACTTGAGCAATTGCCCATTGTTGTTCGGGGTTTAGTGAGGGTGAGTTTTGCATGTTGTCATTATTTGCTACAAAGTCGAGTGCAAATTTTTTGTTTTTTTGTGTGACAGGAGCAAGGCGAGTGGGCTTATTTTTCACAATAACATGACATTGTGATTGATCGCATACATAGGTATCCAGTGGAACGAGGCTGTCAACAACTCCCTTGGTATGACCATGTGTACATTGAGAAATTGAGACCCCCGGGATATCTCCTTGTGGTTCACGCGTGTATGATACACACCCAGAAAATGGTGAGCCGTTTGTTTCAGCAACGACACGCTGTACCAAAACAGGCATGAGCGGAACATCGTAGAGTTGTTTGTCTTGTAACAGAGCCCGTTGACCGAAAGATTTTTCTCTAAAATATGAAGAGACTACAATTCCCATGCCGCGTAGTACATCGGCAGGCTTTGCATCAACGATCTCATTGCTTGCATTGCCGCCGGCATTTGCAAGCTCTTCGGTATCTTCGCGCCCAGTGCTTCTGGTGGTGATAAAGGCATTATGGTGAGCGCAAAAAGTAATGAGCGCATCAAGTTTTTCGTCAAAGCCTAATTCTGTTAGGGAGCTTGGTGTATTGCTTGAAAAAAAGCTCAATAAGCCGGGATTTTGAGCAGCCTCAAGTTGGGTTGCAGTTATTTCAAATTTTTCTTTTATTCGATCGGCAAGAGCCTCAAGTTTTTGAATAAAACCCTCAGGAATTACTAAATTTTTTATATCTTCTGTTGAGACGTTTTGTAAGAGTATTTTCCATTCAGCTTCAATATCAAGGTTGTTGCGTTTCAAAAAGCGTTTGGTTTGTTGATCGGGAATCCCAACGAATTCAGGGACGGCAACCAAAATATTGCCGGGCAGGTTTTGCAGTAAAGGATCTTTGATTAATTCAGCAAGGACAGTCATATTTGCAGTTTTGTATCCTAAACCAAAATCGAGTGCATAGGTATCAAGCCATGGCTTGCTTGTGATCTCATAGGCAACATCGGCATTAAGAGGTGAGGTGTTGAGAGATGTTGTTTTGATCTCTGGTGCATAAGCATCAACACGAGCATGTGCCGAGTCAGGAATATTTTTAACGAAAAGTGAAAGCGAACTGTCGTTTGGCGTCGAATCATTGTTATGAGATTCGTTTAAAGTCGTATTGTGATTTGGTGTCATGAGTGAGCCAAGCAAGACCGCTGTTGCCAGTGGACTTTGGCTGGAAAAGGCCTTGTGATGTTCTGGTTTGTTTTTCAGGAGCCTACTATATTTTTTGTTTCCATGCTTTTTTCTAAAACATTTATGAGCAATGCTTCCCGGTTGGCTTTCAAGAACCATGCGCTCTTGTTCCCGTTGTGACTGGCCGTCAAACCACATTGTAGCTGGATTAACAAGACCATACTGAATGATTTTATCGGTGACATGACTTGCAAGCGATGCCGCTTGTGCACATGAGCTTGCAAATAAACTTTGGTTAGAAGAATGCTTGGTCTCTTTTTTTGGTGCATTTTGTTCGGCACTTCTTTTTCGTTTTATGCCAGGTTTCTTCATTGCTGATAATGAAGAAGTTGAATTAAGCAATTGAAGTAAAGTAATTGTAATCAGGAGTGATCGAGTGTTTAAAAATTTCATGATAACCTCCATTATCCCTATGGTTTATATCAGATTGCACCAATTAATCTGCTGGTCAGCTATTTCATTATTGGTATTATTCCGTTCAGATGCTTCGACTTCAATGAGATTTGTTTCTTTGATTTCAATAAGTTCAGCATCTTCGATTTCAACAAACTTAAAATGTTTATTTTCTTTCCCAATTTCTTCTTCAAAATTATCCTCTTCATCACGCTTTCTTTTTTTATCAATGAACTTGATTCGAGGGTCATATGTTTTGAGTTTTGGAAACAAATTTTTATCCAAAACTAATTCTTTGACTCCTGAGCCCCAAAGTGTAATTTCTTCAAGTGCATTGAATGATCCTGAAAGCGTAAGCGATTCAATGTTTGGTGTGTGAGAAAGGTAGAGCTTTTTTAGGTTAGGGCAGGTGCCAGATATTTCTAGAGTTCTGATTCTTGAGCAATCAAGGTCAATTGTTTCAAGTTGATTTAATGATCCTGAAAGAGTAACCGATTTAAGATTTGGTATTTCAAAAAGGTAGAGCTTTTTTAGGTTAGGGCAGGTGCCAGATATTTCTAGAGTTCTGATTCCTGAGAAACCAAGGTCAATTGTTTTAAGCGCATTGAGTGAGCCTGAAAGCGTAAGCGATTCAAGATTTTGTGTTTTATAAAGATAGAGATTTTTTAGGTTAGGGCGGGTGTTACCAGAAATTTCTAGACTTTGGATTCGTGATTTGCTTAGGTCAATCGTTTTAAGCGCATTTAAGGATCCCGAAAGAGTAACTGATTCAAGGTTTTGTGTATTATACAGGTTGAGTTTTTTGAGGTTAGGGCAAACGTTCTCAGAAATTTCTATGGTTTTGATTTCTGAATCAGAAAGTGTAATTTCTTCAAGTTCATTTAATGATCCAGAGAGCTTAACTGATTCAAGGTTTTGTGTATTACTCAGGTTGAGTTTTTTGAGGTTAGGGCAGGTTCCAGAAATTTCTAAGGCTTTGATTCCTGAGCTACTAAGGTCGATTGCTTCAAGGGCTGTAAAAAATTGTGATGCATCATCAAAACTATTATTGAAAAAATCGGATAGCCATTTATCGCCAATAATTGTTTTTACTTCTTTACTTAAGACAGAACGAATTTCGTCATTATTAAGGTCATATAAATTTCTCAATACGGGTTGAATATTCGAACTTATCTGCAAATCTTGCCATAAGAAGCGCTGCAGTGCGTTTTGTAAAATCAAAGCTGCACGTGCGTAATTAATGTGGTTGCCTGTAAGCATCACGTGCAATTGTTTGAGCATGGTGATGATGGTAGCGCTATCAATGACATTTATCGAAAAAAGCGTGTGCAGTGGTGTTGTTATAAAATTTTTGGTTGCAGCACTCAACAACAAAATTTGTTCACCTGAATGTTGCAACGTATGAGCATGGTATTGTGCACATGAAGCAGTTTTGTCTTGGCTTACTTGAACTCTTTCAGGAGCAAGCGTGGTAATCGAATCAAATTTTGCATGATCAAACTCAACGCCCATGACAAAATTAAAATCTTGCTCAACTTGTACAGTGACTTTTGCAGAACAATCTTTGCGATTATCGCTTGCGGTATAGGTTGCAACGTTATCAATTTCAATAGAAATATTTTGTTTTTCAGGAGCGAGGGTTTTGAAAAAAGTTTTAAGTCCGGTAGTTGCCCACTCTGTTACTGCTTGAGCGTACTGATTGTCATCTTGATACATAGGCTCTGATTCAAGACCGAGATTAAAAACGGTATTGAGCACGCGCATGATGTTAACAAGGCCAGTGTCGACCTCATTATCGTTGTGGTTACTCTGAGCAAGATATTTTTGATTGTACCGAATGTTGGCATCAAGATTGTTTACCACCTTACTCCAAGCGTTACGCACGGCAGCCTCACCAGAGTTTGCCTGTTCAGGTTTTTGAAGCTGATAAAACGCTTCAAGGTTATCGTGTGTTTGCATATCACTAATTTTTTTCAGAGCATGCTCTACATCCCAATGCTTGGTTTGCTTGTTGTACAAAGCTAAATTACACAGGTGACGAATGGTTGTCTCGGTGCAGTCTGGGTATTTTTTGTTTTCAAGTAACTGATTGGTTGCACGGTCATAACCGCATGCCAAGCCATTGTTGACCGGCTTGCACTGGCGTGCATAGGGAATAACAGCATCAATTAAGTCGCGGTTTTGGATGACCCAGAGGTCATCAAGAGTTGCCTGATCAGAAGATTTTTGCACTGCAGCCTTAAGATTATTTGCATCAATCAATCCATTTTCGAACATTACTTGATGGTCAACAAGCTGTTCATCTAAATTTTGGATCAAGGTCTGAATTTCTTCTGAACCAAATTTTAAACAAAAGAAAGCGTTGAGGAGCATTTCTGGTGTGTACTTGGGATAAAATGTTGCTTCATGATATTTTTCAAAATGGCGTTTAAACTTTTCTTGATCTTTATATGTGGCACATTTTTTTTGTCTTCGATCATCTCGCTCTTCCAGCTCTATACATTTGCATAACGAAACCAAAAGATCTTGGCTATGGGGGTATCCTTCAGGGGCAAATTGTTTGTTGTTCTCAATAAAATTTACAAAATAATTTTTGTCCTGATCTTGGCAAGATTGCGAGCACGTTTTTAAAATATTTCTGATATTTTTACCAAATTCATTCCCGGTCTTGTCATGTGCTTTACCGTTTTTTACTGCGGCTCTTACCTTTGCACAAAAGTTCAAAAGCGTAGCAACATCTTGCACGCTCAACTGTGCACCAATGCTTTGGCTATGACTGGTCATGGCAGTTAATTGTCCGGCCGGCGATGGAAAGAGTAAAATTGCCAGCGCAGCAAACGGGTCGTTTTTAAGCGCTTTATCCTGAATGTACAGACGACGCCCTTGCGAATCTTGCGGCCCAGGGATGACGTTGTAAAAACGGATCGCATCAACGGTACCGTTCTTGAGCGCTGCGCAACCAATGTTTGGCGCATACAGCTCATAGCCGGGCTTGAAGTGTTCAAAAATTTCTTTAAACGCTAAGGGTGAAATGTTTGCCTGCAAGCTCATGCTCAGGGCAAGTGTTGTAAGAACAAGTGAATTTAAAAATAAACGTACAAATTTCATCATAACCTCCATATTTTTCAAAATAGTCATGCATAGTTTGCATGATCAGACCACCGATTAACGTGATCAACGTATTCGTTTAGCAACGAATACACGTGAATAAAAATGGGGTTTAGATAATAAGTTGAGATTCGCGTATAACGCGTAAACGATTTTGTTTACGAAGTTCCGAATTACTTCGCTTGAAGGTTTGCTTTGACATACAAAGTCTTGAGTTTAAAAAAGATGATGCTTGATTGCGCGCGGCACAAAGCTGTAAGCCTATTGGGCTTACCGATGCTCGTGTGAATATGGGCACAAAAATAGTCATACATTCTCCCTAAACTGTTTTCCCTGAAAGTCAGGAGGTTTTATACTTATAATTGCAATTTAGCATTAATTATATTAAGTGTCTAATGGGTTATTTTGTATTTGAATTAACAATAGATTGTGAAGGAGAGAGCTGTTTTTAACGTTGCTTTTGGCTGGCAAGGGTGAGGGCTGATAAAAAACTGGTAAAAACGCAAAATATGCTGTCTTTTGAGCAGTTTGTACCCGGCGCATCAGGCAATCCAGTTCTCAAAATTGACTAAATATTGACATAAATCCATATTGGGTATTACACTGATACTTGTAATACTGTAATACTGTAGCACAGGGGGGTTTATGAAGCGTTCAACTGTCACCTCTAAATTTCAAGCAACTATTCCTCAGGAGATAAGAAAGATTCTTGATATTCAGTCTGGGGATAAGATTCTTTTTGAGATATTGCCTGATAATCAGGTGGTAATAAGAAAAGAGAAGCGCTTTGACCGCATGTATGCGGAATCATTGCAGGCCACGCTTGAAGAGTGGAACTCCCAAAATGATGATGAGGACTATCGTGATTTATAATCAGTTTGATGTGGTGATTGTTCCATTCCCCTTTACTGATCAAAATAATCTTAAACGTCGACCAGCACTTGTCATATCTTGCGCATCATTTAATCAACAAGTTCAGCATGCTGTCATGTTGATGATTACCAGTGCGCGTAATGCACCTTGGTCAGGTGATGTAAATATTGAAGATCTTCAGGCAACTGGACTTGAAAAGCCATCGGTTATTCGTATGAAATTTTTTACGCTGGATAATCGTCTTATTTTAAGAAAATCTGGGTTACTTGGATTGCAAGATAGACAAGCTCTCGTGAAATCGATTAATCAATTAATGAATGTAAAAGTATTTGAGTTAGAATAGATCTTTTTTATCAAATATTGAAATGACGTTTGATTTTTTTGTTTTCTAATTTTTTTCTCCAAGCACGTTGAAATGCCTCTTCCAGTTCTATTGAGCTGTAGGTCTGAGAACGGGCATATTCTTTTGCTTCAAAACGTATTTGCTTTTTTTGAGCCGGCCAAGAACTGGTAAAAATGCAAAAATATGCTATCTTTTGAGCAGTTCGTACCCAGCACATCAAGTGATTTGTGCCTTGGGCAATTTTAACGTGAATCTTCTCAAGGAGCCTGTATGCAGGCCTTAATTGAAACAATCAATCGTGTCAGACAGGAATTTCAGGATAAACTTACTCAAGCGGCCGATCTCAAGGCTCTTGAGGAGGTTCGGGTTCAGTTTCTTGGTAAAAAAGGACCTATTTCAGAACTCCTGGGTGAGCTAAAAAATTTATCGACCGATCAGAAAAAAGAGGTAGGACCGGCGCTTAACCAGCTACGACAAGATGCTGAGCAGCAGATCAAAGATCGTCGCGAAGCGCTTGTGGTCCAGGCAGCTCAAGCGGCAGATTTTAAAAAAGAGCACTTTGATGTGACTGCCCATAAAACAGGTCTTGCCACTGGTCACCTCCATCCATTTACGCCATTTATAGAAGAAATTGAAAATATCTTTATTTCAATGGGATATCAGGTTCTTGATGGTCCCGAGCTTGAGACTGATTTTTATAATTTTACCGCACTCAATATTCCGCAAGATCATCCAGCACGTGATATGTATGATACCTTCTGGACTGATTTACCAGGCCATTTGTTGCGTACGCATACCTCTAACGTGCAGGTACGAGCAATGCAAAGCAAAGAGCTTCCATTGGCGGCGATTGTGCCAGGACGAACCTATCGACATGAAGCGGTTGATGCCTCTCATGACTTTATGTTTATGCAGTGTGAAGGTTTTTACGTTGATAAAAATGTTAATCTTTCACATTTGTTTGCGACCGCTCAGGCATTCTTAAAAGCACTTTTCAAAAAAAATGAACTTGATATTCGCATTCGACCAGGATTTTTCCCCTTTGTTGAACCTGGTATAGAAATCGATATGCGATGTGTTTTTTGCACTTCCGGTTGTTCAGTATGCAAGCGCTCAACCTGGATTGAAGTATTCCCATGCGGCATGATCCACCCCAATGTCTTAAGAGCCGGTGGTATTGATCCAGATGTGTATTCTGGATTTGCTTTTGGGTTTGGACTGACAAGGCTTGCCATGCTTTCGTATGGAATTGATGACATTCGCCATGTGTATGGAGGGAAGCTGAAATTTCTTGAGCAGTTTTAAAAAAAAAGAAGATTGGATAGGGAGATCTGGTAATGATTACAAAGGCAATAATTCCAGCAGGAGGTCTTGGCACGCGATTTTTGCCAGCAACAAAAACAACGCCAAAAGAGATGCTGCCGCTGCTCGATAAGCCAGCGATTCAGTATATTGTCGAGGAAGGTATCAAGTCTGGAATCAAGCACTTTATTGTGGTGACTGGTAAAAATAAAAGTGGTATTGAAGATCACTTTGACTCGGCGCCTGACCTTGAGCTTCACCTCAAAGCAAAACACAAAGAAGAGCTTCTTGAGGGCATTTCAAAAATTATTAATGCGGCTGACTTTACTTATGTTCGTCAGCGAGAGCCTCTCGGGCTTGGTCATGCGGTTTGGACTGCGCGGCACTTAGTCGGTAAAGAACCGGTAGCAGTTTTTCTGCCCGATGACATTATCAACAATAATATTGCCTGTATGGGGCAACTCATTCAGGTGTCGCTACAAGAAAAATGTAATGTGGTTGCCGTACAAGAAGTTCCCATGGAACAGGTTTCAAATTATGGTGTTATTGCAGTGCGTCGTCAGTTTTCACCAAATCTTTTTCAAGTTAAAGAGCTTGTTGAAAAACCTTCAATTGCAGATGCACCATCAAATCTTGCTATTGTTGGCCGCTATGTTCTTTCGCCATCAATATTTCCTATTCTTGAAGAGCAGCGACATGGTATTGGAGGAGAGATTCAGCTGACCGATGCAATTCAAAGCCTATTACTTTCAGGTGAGAAAGTATTTGCGTATAAAATTCAAGGCACTCGTTACGATATTGGTAATCCAATGGGTCTGCTTAAAGCAAACATTGAATTAGCATTGCGGCATCCAAAATATGGTCAAGAGATACTCGATTATTTAAAAACGGTTGATCGTGAATTTGTTTTGATGCAAGGGAAAGCTGATCAGCTCAGCAAAGTGCGTAACAGTATTTTGTAATTAAAATATTAGAAACTAAAAAGAGCCACACGTAAAATTACATGTGGCTCTTTTTTTAAATCAAAATTAAAATATCAAGCTTAGAACTTCTTGATACCTCGTTGTTTCCAATATTCGGTAACAAGCTCACTTGATCCACTGATAGCAATCAAGCCATCTCGTTCATCAACAACAGTCTTTGCTTGTTCAAATGCATCAGCAAATGATTGGCATGCTTTTGCTTTGACGTTGAGTTCTTTTGCCATCAGCGCAAGATCTTGAACATCATGTGACGGAATATCTTTGTCAGGAAGTGGAACAAAGAAAATGTTTCCGCTTACTTTTTTCAACAAATAACGAATCAATTTGATTGCTTCAAGCGCATTGGTGGTTTTGCTCAAACCAATAACCATGGCTAAGCCTTTGAGGGGCTTTTGGTAATGAAGCAGACGAATACCTAAAAAAAGGTTGGTAAAGGCATCAAGGTTGCTTGCATTATCTAGCAGGATTGATGGTTTTTCTTTATCAAGATTTTCGAAGCGACCCTTGAGAAGATCAAACTGATCATTCCAGAAACTTTTAAGTGTTTTGATTGGATTCAACTCAGCATGACGCTTAGCTTCCAATGTTGGGCGACCGCGTTGACCTTTTTGAGTTGCCAACAGGTTACCGCGCAAGAAAGGAGAAAATTTCCCTTTAATATCTTCAACATAAATTTGTGCAATGCGTTCACCAAGTGAAGCAATTCTTCCGTAGAGTTGTTCGTAGATGTACGGGAGTGATGCAAGTTTTCTGATAGGCATTGCCCATTTTACCGTGCGGTCTTCACACCATGTTTTCATTTTTTGAAGGCGCAGTTTACTTTGTTCTGCAGAAATGAACCATGTTCCTGGTTTGCAAATTTCAAGCATTTCAAATGAAATTTTATCAAGGTCATGACCAAGCAAGCCTTTAGCGTCTTCTGCAATACGAGTGATTGCTGCAATTTTGGGATTGAAGATTGCAGTTGCATCATATTTTCCACCATAACAAACTTCAAGAAGTGCTACAGTCACATTTTCTGCTACGAAGTGACGTAGTGCTGAAATAGTGATAATTTCAAAAGCTGTTGCTTTGATATTGTTCATATCTGCAACATTAATTACTTCATTAACAATATCGGCAAAAGATTTATTGGATACTTGTTGGAAGTCAACGATCAAACGTTCGTTGTAGGTAAGCAGGTGGCTTGAAAAAGCGGCACCAACTTTGAAGCCTTCTTCCTTCAGTAATTTTGCAGCAAAATGAATGGTTGAACTTTTACCATTTGTTCCACCAACTAAAATGACATCAATTTTTGATGTAATGTTATCAAAGCACTTATCAAGCTCTTTCATTCGTACGAGTGACTGCTCACTGTATTCAGATGATTTGAGCGAAGAGAGGTGATCAATAACTTCATTGTAGTTTCTTATTTTGCCTATGCTGATTTCACTTTTTTTCCGAGATTGTTCAATACCAGTAATCATTGCCTTGATCCTTCTATATGATTTTAATTGCAATTTTTTTATTACATTTCTTCATAATGTAAGAAAATTACCTCACGACCTATTTCTCTCCCTGTCCTTTCTTCATTCTTTTTTATATGAATATGCTTGATGGTTTGCTCTAACGTGCGCTCATTTTCAATGCAGATAGTCTTTAGAGTTTTTAGATGTTTTGAGCGTATGTTGAATTTGCAATTTAATTGCGCATGATTTGAGAATACGTGATTATAGGCGGATTGTCAAACACGTATTAATTATTCAGCCTGTATTTGGATTATTGACAAAAAGATGACAAAAATATTTTCTATTGTTGTTCAAAAAGTTGATCATAAGCTGTTTTTTGAGAAAAAAGTCGTGTGAAAAAAATATGCAGTATGAATGGTTTGTGTTGGTTTTTACGCGCTATTCTTCATGGTATGATTTCATATTGAAAAAATAGTATATTTATATTTATTAAATTTTTCACCAAGGAGTAAATTTGGTGTCGTTTTATTGACGTATTGATATTGTTTTTGATTGTTTGCTCTGCTCAGCTATTGACATGTATCATTGTTTGGACGAAACTCGAGCCTTCATGCGGGAATTTTCTTTTCTGGAAAACGTGATGATAAAATCGATAGAATTTTTGATAGATTGTAGTGCATATGACGCAAGAGAGAAAGAGTTTTATGGAAACTAGAGTTGACCAAATTCATACGGCAATATCACGTGCATGGATATTGATACAGCAGGCACAAAAAATTACGCTCCTGACGCATCGAAAACCAGATGCTGATGGAATATCTGCATGTGCGGCACTTTCATCTATTTTTGAAAAGATGGGCAAACAGGTTGAGGCTATTTATCTGGATGAGCCTGAGTTTCCACTTAAACGATCTCCTTCTAATATTTTAATTGGACATCACAGTCAGGTACCCGATTTACTCATAGCATGTGATACGGCTAATTATGATCGGCTTTATTTTCCAGATATTTTCCGAGCAATTTCTTTAATTAACATAGATCATCATGTAAGTAATCGCTTACAAGGTGTCTGTAATATTATTGATACAACCGTTTCAAGTACCTGTGAACTTCTTTATGATCTTTTGTGCGTGTGGGATAAAACTGTTATTGATACGCATGTTGCAGAGTGTTTGATGATGGGCATTCTCTATGACAGCCAAGTTTTTCACACACAGGCGACGACCCCCAAAACATTGCGTGTTGCCGGAGAGCTCATTGAGCTTGGTGCAAATTTGTTTCAACTCAAAACAGAATTGCTCTGTAACAAGAGTCCAGATGTTATTACGTTGTGGGGCGAAATATTGCTGCGCATTCAGATTTCACCAACAGGTAATGCTGCATGGGTCGGCATTACCCAACAAGATCTTAAAAAGCACAACTTAACGCTTACGTCATTACTTGGATTCAGTAATTTTTTATGGGAAATTAGTGGCGTTGATATTACACTCGTTTTCTATGAGATGGAGTCCGGCGAAACTAAAGTTTCATTGCGATCTAAGAAAAGTGACGTGAATGAGCTAGCATCGCGCTTTGGTGGTGGTGGCCACAAAAATGCTTCCGGTATTTTGAGTAATCGACCAATTTATGAATTCATGCGAGATGTTACAAAAAATTTGTAATGATATCCAAGAGCATAGAGAGCCTATCATCTATGCTCTTGGATAAGCTTATTTTGTTTTACATTCTTTCTGTGACAAATAACGCTGCGCATCAAGCGCTGCCATGCATCCCATGCCCGCTGATGTAATTGCTTGACGGTATAAAAAGTCCGCAACGTCACCAGCTGCAAAAACACCTTCTTTGCTTGTTTGGGTATGACCTTTAAGAACTAAGTAGCCATATTGGTCAACTTCAAGCTGATCTTTAAAGAGTTGCGTGTTGGGGTTAAAGCCAATCGCAACAAAAACACCATCAGCTTTAACGGTCGTTCTTGATTTATCATTTTGATTTTCAACAACAATTTCGGTAACTCTTTGGCCATCACCTTTAATTTCAACAATCGTTGAACTGTAGATGAATGAGGCTTTTGGATTTTCCAGAACCTTATCTTTGATCGGGTCATTTGCCGTAAGTTGGTCAAGAATATGCACAATCGTTACTTTGCTTGCAAAATGGAGCAGATGTTCAGCTTCGGTAACGGCAGTGTTTCCGCCACCAACAACAATCACCTCTTTACCGTTATAAAATGGTGCATCGCAGGTGGCGCAGGTTGCAACACCTTTAGAGAAATACTCATCTTCGCCCGTGCACCCAAGTTTTTTATTGGATGACCCTGTGGCTATAATTACTGTATCAGCTTCAATAACATCATTGCTGTCAGTATAGAGCTTGTAAGGTTGAGAGCTGAAGTCAACCTTGGTAATTGCTTTTTGAACGAGTGCACAACCATATTTTTTTGCATGGTCGCGCATCTTTTCCATTAAGTCGATCCCTAAAATAGAGGTTTCACCTGGCCAGTTTTCCACTGATGTTGTGGTGGTGAGCTGTCCGCCTGGTTGGTTGCCCTCTATAACAATGGTTGAGAGGTTTCCGCGGGCAGCATAAACGCCTGCAGTTAGTCCTGCTGGTCCTGAGCCTATAATTGCTACCTGATATTTCATAAAAAGTCCTTTATCTTGAGAACAAGTGCTGAGTATCGTCATAAATGTAAAAACATTTTATACTGTTTATTGAGTGCGTAAAGTAATTTAACAGAGTTTATAGTAGAGATTTATTATGATCAAAATTGGAAAACAGGCTCCAGATTTCAGTTGCGAAGCGGTTGTGAATGGACAAATTAAGCATATTTCGCTTGCTGACTATTCAAGTGGTTATAAGCTATTATTCTTTTACCCACTTGATTTTACCTTTGTTTGCCCAACAGAACTTCATGCTCTGCAGGATAATCTTGAGCAGTTCAAGCTGCGTAATGTACAAGTTTTAGCTATTTCTGTCGATTCAGCGCACACCCATATGGCGTGGTTGAATACACCAAAAATTTCTGGTGGTATTCAAGGGGTAACGTTCCCTGTTCTTTCAGATATTCATAAGAGCATTACCAGAAGCTACGATGTGCTCAACGAAGAAGTTGGCGTTTCACTGCGAGGAGTTTTCTTGCTTGATGAGAAGAACGTGGTGCAATACGCTTCGGTTAATAACTTTGCACTTGGTCGCAATGTGAGCGAACTTTTGCGCGTGGTTGATTCACTCACTCATGTTGAAAAGCATGGCGAAGTGTGCCCTGCAAATTGGATTGTCGGTGCTCCAGCAATGACTGCAACACGCGAAGGTGTGGTAAAATACTTCAATCAATAGATTTTTTGATATAAAAAGCGAAGGAGAAAGATTCTCTAGAAAAGGTGTAGAGCATCTTTCTCCTTCAAAGCTTATCGAAGTCTTAATCCTGACTATCAGATGCTTCTTGAGCTGCCGGAGTTTGGGCAACAGTTGCAGCTTGGGTTTCAACTACGGGATTATCCGTGACAGTTATTTTTTTAAGAGCATCACGGACATTCTTCACTTCTTTAAGAAGAGGCGCTCCGATTCCCTCTTTGCCTTCAAGTATTCGAACTCGATGGTCTAGATACATGACGGCTTTGAGTAATTGTTTAAGATATCCGAATGAAGATTGAAGAGTTAATCGCCGACCGACTAACTCCGTAACGTATTCGCTTTTGTTAAGGCGTGGAAGATTTTTATACTCTGAAATAGGCTGATCTTTGGTCGTTTCAGAGCTTTTTTGTTGCTTATCGCTAGAAAGAATTTGAGCAAGAATTAGTCTATTTAACATACTATTATTATGAAATTGACTTGTTTGGGTGATAAGGTAACTGGATTTTCCCAGAACTGTACGATTACTCATTGATACTACGCAGAGCGTTAAAATAACCATACATGCTTTATATTTATTCATACTTGCTCTCCTTATTTAATAGAAAAATTTAATACCTATATTTATTTATATCAAATAAGAGAATCTTAAGTAAATAATTTCATATATAAATATATTTAAAAAAGAGAGTGCAGTAAAAATGTTGAGGCCACGATTTAACGGGTAAATCCAAGATTTTAGGTTTAAGCCTGATAGCCAGGAACGTTTTTTTGCAAGAAACGAACAACTTTTCTGCGGTATATTTCTGGGTAGTAGGTATGAAGCCAGCCATGCTGACATTTTGGCCCAATCCAGATCTTGGTACGTTCACTGGATGCATGTGAATAGAGGGTGAGACAATGCTTTGGTTCAATAAAGCTATCATTGCAGGAATGAATGAATAAAATAGGATGTGTAATTTTTTGAACGCTCTGGATAAGGCTCATGGTGTCAAGGTCGCATCCCAAGAAGTAATTAAACAAGCGTGTAATGACCGCAAAGAATGGGAAGTGTGGTAGCCCTGTTTTGAGGGAAAAAACTTGTGCCATAACTGTGCGCAGTGTGCAAAAAATAGAATCAACAACAAGTGCATCGCACAAATTTGGTTCAAGTTCAGCCGCTTTGAGTGCAGCAGCGCCGCCCATAGAAACACCAAGAATGATGAGTGGAATTTTTTTATCAGGATGAGATTGTTGTGTTGTTTCTTTTAAATAGCGAACCGCACCAATGACATCTCGGCTTTCAAGAACGCCAATCGAAGTCATCGTTCCTTCGCTTTTTCCATGAGCGCGAAAATCAAACAGTAAAATGTTGCAGCGAGGAAAAAGATCCAAGTAGCCATACATAAATTCTTTGCTTCCTTGGTACCCATGGCATAGGACAACGTTTGCAACAGGATTTTGAGCTGCAACGAAGACTCCAGAAAGTTTTAAATTATCTTTGGATGGAAACTCTACTTCGCGAAAATTATCTCGTTTCAAAAGCTCGTCGCGAATTTCTTGAGCAAGGTCTGAGATGCGGTTGCCGTACAAAAGGCGTTGTTTGGTGGTTGTTAGATTGTACAGGGTATAATATGAAATCCCTAATACAATGCCAAAAGCAACTCCTAAGATCAGGAGTGGGACTAAGAGTTGTCTTAATCTAGAATTTCTTCTCACAGTGAAAACTCGCTTGAGTAAAGATTTTTACCTGCCAAAAAGTGCCAATGCACATGGAAAACCAGTTGTCCTGCGGCGGCTCCATTATTAACTATAAGATTAAATGCACGGTTTGGAGCAACATTAATTCCAAGTTCTTGTACCGCTTGTGTCATACTCCAAACAAGTGATGCATCATCAGGAGTGAAGCTTACCATATCTTTGATATGTTTTTTGGGCAAAATAAGATTATGGATTGGTGCTTTTGGGGCAATGTCTTTGATGACAATAACAGAATCATTTTCTAAAACGATTCTGCTTGGAATTGTGCGATTAATTATTTTACAGAAAATACAAGAATCAGCTGGCATATTAATGCTCCGGGCACTCTGGTAATCATGAGAACTGATGGCCTGCCTTTGCTCATTTACTTTTGGTGTGATTGCGTTTAATTATGAGCTACAACAAGAGAGCGTTTGTTCATAGCGGCCCAGCCATACGAAGCTTGAGCGCAGTATGGTGCCGAAGGTCGGACTCGAACCGACACAGTATTGCTACCGCGGGATTTTGAGTCCCGTGCGTCTACCAATTTCGCCACTTCGGCATATAAGATTTCAATCACCGTTAAAGGGTACCAGAAAGGAGGATTACGTCAAGATGTTGTGATGGTAAAAGCATAATTTTTTATATTAATTTTATAGTGGCGGAATGAGTGCCATGTTAAAAATGGGTAGATAAATAGTGATCAATAGTGTGGTAATTACGCCGCCAAGAATAATCATGAGCAGAGGATTTGCAAGAGTGCTTGCCATTTCAAGCTTTTTTGAAAGCTCGCTGTGCTGCCACAAAACAGATTTTTGAAGCATCATATTTATATTTCCTGTTTGTTGGCCAACCCCAATCAGTGAAATCACCGTGGGGCTACAGAGTGTCGGTGAGCATAGTTGAAGAGCTTGTTCAAGTGAGCTCCCTTGGGTAACCAAGGTAATTGTTTTTTGTATATCTGCATTGAATTGAGGGTGAGTAATAATAGTTTGTGCTGCCTCAAGGCTTTGAATAAGTGGGAGTCCTGTTTTTGAATAGAGGCTCAGTGTCTCTAGGAAAGTGAGTGAAATTGACATGCCCAAAATATTTTTAACGTATGGAATTGTGGAACCAATTCTATATACCCATTTTTTGAGTTGTGTTGTGGGAATCAGTCGAGGAAGCGCAATAAGCCCAAGCCCAAAAAAAACTATTGTTCCGATGCCAAATGAGGAACGAATTATAGAACTAATAAAAAATATGCGTTGTGTAAGTATCGGTAGGCTCATGCGTGAAGACTGAAAAAGTTGTTCAAAATGGGGAACTATAAATACAAGAATGAGCAGCGTGACTGCAAGCGCAAAAACGGCGGTAATTGCAGGAACCATCAAGGTGGATTTAACGCGACGTTTGAGTGCCTGGTTTGCGTTCAAATGTTCACTCAAATTTTTACATATGGCGCCCAAAGATCCTGTTTGTTGACCAATTGTAAGGAGTGAGTGTACGTAAAAAGGGAGATAGGGGGCATGGGCTTGAAAAGCTTGAGCAAAATTTTTTCCTTTTTCAACATCGGGGATAAGGCCAGCAATAAGCTGCCTCAGCTCTTGATTTGATGTTTGATCACCACAGGTTTGGAGTGCTTTAACTAACGGAATTCCATTTTCTAACAAAATACCGATATGTTCAAAAAAAGCAGCCAGATTGGTGAGCGATATGGTCTTGGTGCTGATGCGATAGGTTAGAAATTGCTTCAGGCGTGGCTGCCGGTGTTGGAGGAGTGCAATTCCCTGGTTATAAAGATCTTGGCGTAAAGACTCTACGGAATGGGCAAACGCTTTACCCTTTTTTTGTATTCCATTGGTATCTATTCCCGTCCAGTGGTATTCGGTCATCGGTTCATCCTTAAAAAGATGTTTGTGTCTCAATCCCACATCGCATAAGCACTTCATTAAGTGTTGCATCAATATCAATTTTAATTACTTTTTTTCGTGCGGTATGGCCCTGAAGTATAGTAACTTGCGCCGTGGGAAGCCGTAAAAGTGAACTAATAAGTTTAATCAGTTCGTTATTTGCTTTGCCATTTTCGGGGGCACTTTTAAGAAAACACTTGAGGATACCGGCTTTATCACGCACAAATTCCTGCTTTCCAGAACTGGGAACGACCTTACACTCAAGGATTACTGACATACGAGGTCCTTAATATTTTTTTAAAACAGCTTCAAAAAAGCGAGACATTTATTTTTATATGTTTTATACTGAACTCGAATTTATAGATATCATGTCTTTAAATTGAAATCAACATGCGCCCATAGCTCAATTGGATAGAGTATCAGACTACGAATCTGACGGTTAGAGGTTCGACTCCTCTTGGGCGCACTTTTTATGAAATGAGTCTTTGAAAAATTTGTGTGGAGAGATGGCTGAGGGGTCGAAAGCGCTCGCCTGCTAAGTGAGTATCTGGGGAAACCCGGATCGAGGGTTCGAATCCCTCTCTCTCCACCATACTCCGCCAGCCACCGTTGTTTTTAAGCTATGGTGAGCCAGGAGGCTTCGTATGGCACGGCCAGCTTTTTAAATGAATTATTAAATAAATTTTTTAGTTGGACCAAACACAAAAAATATTGAAATCAAAAAGCATCTATTGGAGAGATGGCAGAGCGGTTGAATGCAACGGTCTTGAAAACCGTCATTCCGGGGAACCGGAATCGTGAGTTCGAATCTCACTCTCTCCACCAACCTTCGCCAAGGCTACGGTTGGCCCGGCCAGTTCTTTAGTGGCTTGATATAAATAAAAAATAAACTTTTCTAGAAAAAGGCGTAGGCTGGGCGTATGACTGCATGGCTATTATTTTTCACGCTATACATCTGTTTAACATTCTTAAAGTTATTGTAATTTCTATGAAAAAAAATAAGAAAATTTTCGCATTATCGCTTGCATTGATCGTTGTTTTTTCACGTGAAGAAGTATACGGAATGAAGCGTACGTTAGAAACGTTTATTGAAGAAGATGATAGTGATCAGGATGAACACTTGTTGTTGCAGAAGCAAATGGGGCTAGAAAGTTTCTATAACAATACTGAGTTTTTTGAGCGCGGTAGTGTTCGCAAAATTAATCAAGCGGATTCTCATGAAAACGACAAGAGCAATGCTGATGTAACTCATCAAGATTTATTTGATCAAGTTATGGATTTGGTAGTCAATCAAGCTGACCTTAATGAGCAAGATGCTCAAGGCAACACATTGCTTCACCATGCAGTAGTTGCAGGTTATCAGGATATTGTGGAATTACTTGTAAACAATAGTGCTGATTGGGCAATAACAAATAAAGAGGGCGAAACCCCATTTGATCTTGCGGTCAATGAAGGCCATCATGAAATCATGAGATTCTTAATGGACAATCAGTGAAGTTACGGGCTACATTAAAAAATCTGTGATATCAATAACGCGATAAAAATATCCGGCAGTTTCAACGGATGAAGCAACACCGCCTTCATGAAACAAGATAGGAACCGCGGCATAACCGCGTGGAATTTTTAAAGCTTTTATTTTCTTTTGCATATCCTGAATAACCTCTGTTTCGAGCTCTCGTCGTTTGAATTTAAATTCGCACACAAACAAGTTTTTTGTAAATGTTTGCACCAGATAATCAATTTGACATCCTTTTGCGCTTGCTGTTTGAGATTGTCTGTAGGGACCATCGCAGAGTACGTCGGCTGCAGAGATTCCAATAGATTTTAAGAGAAGAGCTCGATTTTGTAAAAGAAGATACTCAAGCTGTAATCCCAGATGAGCCTCAAATGCTGGAAGCTGCGATAACGCTATTTCATCAAAAGCTCCTAAATCAATTTTAGCTCGGTGACTCTGGATGACTTTTAAATAAAAACGCATATACGGATCGCAAATGCGATATAGACTTTGTTTAAGAGGCTGAGCGGTCTTAAATGACCATAGGCTTTGTTTTTTTACAAACCCAGCAATGATCAAATGGTCCATCAAATGACTCAGTGTTCCGCTGTGTGCAAAATCAATATCTTGGCGAATTTGCGCCAGTGTTTTCATGCCATCTTTGAGAGAGTCTAATATTTTTTTGTAAGCAGCACCTTTGCCATTAAAAAGATCATGAAAGATACGTTCAAATTCCAAAACAAGAAGACCATCTTTTTCAAAGCATAATTGTTTAATAAGGTTATCGGCAGTCATTCCGGGACTGACTTGCTCCAAATACCAAGGAATACCTCCGAGTACTCCAAGAAGTTTATAGGTATCATAGGTTGATCCTTGAAAACCCATTAGCTTTAATAAATGGGCACTTTCAGAAATAGAGAGAGACTCAAGTGTTATGGTTAAGGTTATTCGGCCAAAAAAAGCTGTGCTTTTGAGGATGTTTTCCTCAATCCAGGTAGAGACAGATCCGCAGAATACAACAATAATGGAGATCTTTTGCTTGTCCCACCAGGCTTTAAGTTTAGGAATAAAGCTTGGGTCCTGAGTTCCCATCCAAGAGATTTCATCAAAAAGGACAATGTCGCCTTCATGCAGGTGTAGTGATAGATGCTCAAAGGCATCGCTCCAATCTTTAAAGGTCAGAGGTGGTATTTTTAAAAATAAAGTAAGTTGTTGTGCAAAATGATCCCTCTGGGTTTGTGCGGTCATACCATCCTGAGGAGCAAGGCCAGCAAAATTCCAGAGTTTTTGCTTGGGGGTTTGAGCTGCAAACTCGGCAATTAATCTACTTTTTCCAATGCGTCTACGTCCTTTAACGACAACAAGGCTGGGAATAGCTTTGCGTTGAAGGGCTTTAAGTTTTTCGAGCTCTTGTTTGCGACCAATAAACGGTTTTAATGCCATAAACTCCTTAAATCACACAAGTCACGTTTTGTGCTTAATATCATTATTATGATACTATGAGCATGAAGTCGAGTCAATAATTTATGCTCAAGATGGTGTTTTGTTCAACTTGAGCATAAAATTTAAATTTCTGAAGGATATAAGATATCTGTTGAAGTTGAAAAAATGAAAAGTAACAATTTTCATGATATAATTGCGTTTTAAAATTGGCTTAATATGTTTTAATCATAAAAAATAGCGAATGTTCTTATATGAAATTTTTTTTGAGATTGTTTTTATATGTTTTGATCTATTTTTTGTCTGGCTTCAAAGCAGTACGTGCAATGCAGGGTAGTGGAATAGAGATTGTTGAGTGCCTTGCGTCTGGAAATAACAGTAACAACAATAACAACAACAATAACAATAGTTCGGGTAAAAGAAGCCGCAAAAAAGCAGAAGTTGATCTTACGCAAACAAGGACAAAAAGCAAAAAAGAAACTGCGAGCCAAACTCCTTTTGTAAATAATAGTAGCGATAATAAATACGGTAATAGGTATGACGAGTCGATTGGTCTTGAGGATGATAGACGCCATAATCTTGTTAGTTATCATGTAGAAACGGTATTACCCTGGGCAAAAAATTTGGCAAACCTATTTGAGCAAGATCAGGATGTTGAGGTCATTACGGCGTCGATTTTTGCAACTTTTTTGACTCTTTCATCTTTTATGATTGAGGATTCATTACATTTGCCCTCATATTTTAAAAATATGTGTGATCATTTTTTTAATATGAAAGATAAAGAGAAGCTTCTTGCTTTGATATCAGACTTTAATAAAATCAGACGTGCTGAATCATGCGACCATTTTTATCAGAATCTTTTAAAGGTATGTGCGATAAAGTTGAATACTGTTTTCCCAGAATTAACAGTGAATCAGTATGCTGACTATTTGCAGCGAATTTGCAATAAATTGCCAGGTAATGGCAGTTCGATCAATGGTATGAGTTTAATCGTAAACCCTCAGAGAGTTTTTTTGGTGAATAGTGATGCCAAGTTACGACAAGATCAAATAGAGGCATTTGTTATGAATGTTCTTTTACAAATAGTTCATGCAAAAGAAGATGTTCAAGGTTTTTGGGAGGCAATTCATTCAAGGTGTTTCGAAATATTTGATATTGAAAAACTTAAGCTTGAAAAAGAAAAGATCAGTGATGAGGATTTTAAGAAATTTATTGAAGGATTTATCAATAGTTTTCAAGCCATTCGAGATAAAAGCTCTTCTGTTGATAGAATGGATATTTCTTATATCTTGAACTAAAATCCGATATTTTCGGGCTCATCTGGTAAAATTGATCAAGGGGTCGAGTTACTGACCCCTTGAAAAGAACTCCTCTCTACATAATTTTTAAAAGCTACTTTAAGTTCTTGTGTGCATAAAATTTCATTGCTTTACCAATAAATTCAATCATTTTTGGATGATATACATCAAAAAACTTTTTGAAATCAGGATGCTCGGCGTACAATTGCGTTAATCCTATGTACAGCTCTTGAGTGGCATCATAAAAGCTGTTTACCATCCGGTAATGGCGCTGAATAATTACTTGTACTTCATCAGATTCAGGGCTTAGTCCTTTATCAATTGCAACAGCAAGTGCTTTATGGATTGCGTCGCCTTCGTTTTTGACCATATCCCATTCGTCTTTGTCCCATTTTGCAGTACGCTTTTTGCTTTCAATCAAAAGATCTTCGGCTGTAAGGCCCTGGTATTTTACGATGTACTGTTCGTACTCTTTTTGCCGAGTACTATCAAAGCCATAATATAATTCTTTGTCTGACATAGTCTGTTTACCTTTCTGGTATAAAATTGTTTTTTCGACGGTCGTAATCAACTTTTGTTTACGAGCGATATCTTCTTCTAGAACCCTTTTATGCGCATAAAGAGCCCTGACTTGATCAAAGTCATTCGTTAAAAGAAGCTTTTTGATATCGTCCAAAGAGAACCCAAGTTCACGAAAAAATAAAATGTGCTGCAGCAACATCAGCTGCTTTTCCTCGTAGTAGCGATAACCATTGGCTCCATAGCATCCTGGCTTGAGTAGTCCTATTTCATCGTACCAATGGAGTGTCCTGATACTCACCCCTGAAAGCTGTGCTAACTGTTTGACCGTGTACTTCATCTCAACCTTTCGATTTTCGATAGACGCTTCTCTTGACGATATAGTATCAAGATACGGCATCACGTAACGTAAGGGTCAAGGGGTATTTTAAAATATTTTTAATGGCTGGTGGTTTGGTTTGCCGTCTTTTTTCCAAAAAAATAACCGAAAACAACCAAAAGTAATTTCTTTTTCCTTGTGTTTTCAACCAAAAATGCGTACTTTTATATATTAATTTCAACCAAAAGGGATGCGAAATGAAGCGTATAATTGACCATTTTTTGTTGCAATGGAAGGGTGATTCTCTTCGGAAACCGCTTTTGCTTCGTGGTGCCCGTCAAGTTGGTAAGACCTATTCGATACGTCAACTTGGAAAGTCATATTCTGATTTCGTCGAAATAAACCTTGAAGTACAAACACAGGCACAAGCAATTTTTGATAAAGATCTAGATCCTCACAGGATCATTCGTGAGTTTTCGCTTATTGCACACAAGCCGATTACCCCTGGGAAAACACTTCTCTTTTTGGACGAAATTCAGGCGGTACCTCAGGCCATAACAGCCTTGCGTTATTTTTATGAAATGATCCCAGAGCTTCATGTTATTGCAGCAGGCTCATTGCTTGATTTTGCACTGTTACAAGTTGGTATGCCGGTTGGACGGGTTGAATCGCTGTACATGCATCCACTTTCATTTATTGAATATCTTGCAGCGACGGGTGAAACTCTTATTATCAAAGAGATACTTAATCATGATATTAATCAGGAAATGAGCTCATTCATCCATAATAGACTCTTGGAACTTTTGGCGGAATATTATGCACTAGGTGGAATGCCCCATGTGGTGCAAGATTGGGTTGATAAAAAAGACCCTCTTCGATGCAACAGAATTCATAGTACACTTTTACGGGGATATCGTCAGGACTTTGGCAAATATGCGCGCAAGCTTCAAGTTAAATACGTTGAACTTGTATTTGAGCACATCCCGCTTCAGCTTGGAAGAAAATTTAAATATAGCCTTATTGAAGGTGATTATCGTAAACGCGAGCTTGCGCCTGCGCTCGATCTCTTGGTAACAGCAGGTATTGCGCACAAAGTTTTTTATTCAGGAGGTCAAGGGATCCCGCTTGGTGCCCAAATAGATCCACAAGATTATAAAATCATCTTCCTTGATGCAGGGCTTGCTCAGGCGTTGCTTGGTCTTGATGTTGCTGGTTGGTTTTTGCAGCCTCACCAGGAATTTGTTAATAAAGGGTCATTGGTTGAAGCATTCGTTGGGCAAGAGATGCTTGTCTATGATAACCCATACGACAAAAATAATGCTTACTATTGGCATAAGGAGTCTGTGAGTGGGCAAGCAGAAATTGATTATCTTACACAGATAGAAGGCGCGGTTATTCCTATTGAGGTTAAGTCAGGTATGGGTAAGCATCTCAAGAGTCTTCAAGCCTTTCTTGAATCACATACGAAAAGCCCGTTCGGGATTCGCTTTTCAACGCACAATTACTCCTATTATCAGAATATTCATTCCTATCCTCTCTATGCCGTTGCTCAGTTTATGAGCCGTAAAAACCAAGATATTGCACAGGCAATTGAAAAACTTCTTTAGTTTTTTAAGGTGCATAAACCCCTCATAGTGAGAAAAGTTCGTGAGCAAGCTGATCGAGTGTTTTAATATCATTGAGTGGAAAAAGTTTTGCAATAGGTTCAAAAACATCCATGCCATGATGTTGAGCAACGCCAATTGCCTGACGACGTAAGGCTTGGCCTAATGCCTGAGTAGCAAAGTCTTTGCCAACGGGCCAGTTGCTTGCTTCTAAAAATATTTGAAATAATGTCTTATCGCAGTTAAACACGCCACGATAAATTTGAATGAGTTCATAATGGCGATCGGTAATCATTGCATCACCCCAATCAATGATACCACTCAATTGCCCATTCTGGACAAAGATGTGTTGATCGCATAAATCACCGTGCGTGAATACAGGAGCTTCTGGTTTGAGCTTGGTTAAGTAATCATCAATTTGTGCAACTAGATGAGGTGGTAGCGAGCTCTGCTTTGCTGCCGCTTGTATGTCTAACTCTAACCAATCGGTGTCGGTGCTTACTCCCGCTTGCCAAGAGAGTGCGTGGATGTACGAAACTTGCTTGCCAAGATCTCCTGCAAGCTTCATCTTTTCTTGATATGTCAGTTCGACATGACTTACCGCAATTCCAGGCATTCTTCTCATAATCAGATAGGGCCATGATTCTTGAGTATTATCATAGAGATTTCCATAACCCAGCAAGCAGGGTGCCGCAATCCGCCGATCTGTTGCCACAAGTGCAAGCGCTGCTTGCTCAGCCGCGTAACGTTGTTGCCATGACTTGGAATAGCCAAAAAATTTTACGACCACATCACCATACAAAAAAGTTGGGTACGTTGGATTAAAGCCGGCTGTTGGTTTTAGCCCAGTAGCAAAGAGACCGTGCCGTTTCAAAATTTCATTGATGTATGGTTGCCAGAAATCAACATCACCTAAATGTGCAATATGATCCTGTAGCGATGTAAATGAAGGGAGTGCGTTCATAAAAAGCTCCAAATATTATCAAAGCCTATCGATCAAATTTTATAGATCATACCAATCTTGTTTGAAAAGGGCGACCATCAAAAAAAAGTTCGATTTTTACGATAAGTGCATCTTGAATACTTATGAGCGAGGCTGTACGGATGTTTCCAATTGGAGCTGGATAATCAACATCAATAACGAGTATTGCTTGATCAGGCGAATCGAATGCAGCACGTATGGTGAGCGTATTAAAAGCCTCAATGAATCCCTTCAAAGCTTCCAAAACAACCTCTTTACCGGTTCTTTCTATGAGAGGGTTGATGACCTTAACATCAGGGTGTAAGTACTGTTCGAATTCCTGAATATTCTTTTTTCCTATCGCAGTGTAGTAGCTTCTGGCTATTTCTATATTATTCTTGTTCATAAGTTCCTTTAATTTTAGGTCTTTTTGATATTCTATATTAAATATAGTAAACTATATCTAATTCGTCAAACGGTAAGCATGGAGAGGGTTTTACATGAAAAGAGCATATAATTCTGAGTCGCGAGTGGCGCAGGCAGCGCAAACAAAAAACCGCATTCTTGAGGCAGCAAAGAGGCTTTTTCAAGCAGAAGGTTTTGACTGTGTGACCATTGAAAAATTGGCCAAGCAAGCTGATGTTTCGGCTCCAACTATTTACGCACTTTTTCAATCAAAATTAGGTATCGTACGAGCTCTTATGGATGAAGCGCTGCCTACTGACCAACGTGAAGCTCTTGTTCTCAAATTTGTGCAAGAACAATCAGGCGAAGAGCGGCTTAAAATATCTGCAAAAATTGCACGACAAATGTACGATGCTGAGCGAGCGCAGATAGATATTTTTCGTGGTGCATCGGTTCTTGCTCCTGAGTTTAAGGATCTTGAAAAAGAGCGTGAAGAGCGTCGTTATAAGCGGCAAGAAGAGGGTGTGAAGGTGATGGCAAAAGAGAAGATTCTTGCACAAGGAATGAGCGCAACCAAAGCGCGTGACATTCTTTGGGCCTTTACCGGTCGAGATATGTATCGCATGTTTGTGGTTCAGCGAGGGTGGTCATCGGATGAATACGAACAGTGGCTTGCAGAGATATTAATAAAGACATTGCTCGAGCCTGCTCAAGAGTAAATCCAAGTTAATATTTTTGGTGGTTATATTCAGGTTATTACATGACCAATTCTCATCATAGTTCGTTATAGTTCGTTGACTCGTTCGTAGAACAGCATGTATACCTGATTGCTTGAAGTGGCCAGCATATCTGTTATTGAGACTGTTGTTCTCATTTCGTTCTCATATTTATACCACCTTGAGCTCATAGTATCTTTCACGCAAGCCATATAGTGTCCTTTATAGAGCGGTCCTGCTTGGAGTATTATTCCGACAAGCTGATAGGCGTGCACGCCATGCTCATCAGTGAGTGAGATTGTTCTTGAAGCAGAGACTGGAGTGTCCTTCCGGTTTACTACATTATTTTCATGTTTAAATCTTTTGACTGAAAGCGTAAGAACTTTAGGAAGTTTTTTAATTGAAATTTTACGGCGAAGGCCAGGAGCATTATTACATTCATTACATCCATAATAATTAACTTCTTGAGTTTGAGTAAGAAAATTATTCAAAAGATTTTCTATGCTTACTGGTTCTTTTTGATCAGGTATATCAAGCGGCAGTTCTCGTTCAATAATGGATAACGTTGATTCATGCTTTTTGGATGTACATATTTGATCAATACTCAGCTCAATATTAAATTTTTGCTTGATCTTAGGATCGAGGATGTGAAGAAGTTTGGCAATAAAATGGCGAGCGTCATGTTGACCGGTTGCCATCCGCGGCTCATGTATGCTCTTGACAAGGTAATCCCGGAATAATTCGAATTCAGAGAATGGGGTTGTTTGTGCTTGGAGCTTATTGAAAAAAACACTTAACATTTCCGTAACAGAATCCTCTTCATAGCTATGTTTTAAAAAAGTTTTTTTAAGTGCTGGAATGTTACTGAGTACTTGAAGTGTTGAAGTCATAAAGCAATCTGTTCCATTTTGATTGATAATTCCGACATTAGGTTTTGATCCAGGAGTAGCGTTGAGTAAAAGGCTTTCTTGGGGATTATTAACTTCAATTGAGTTTTCTGCTGCTCCATGCGATGTGCCTGGTATTGTATGTGTGCTCAGTAAAGACTTATTGAATAGAGGCTGAGTGTAAGTCTGGTTTCTGACCATGGTTGCTGTATTTGATACATTCGATGCAAGGTGATTTGCATTTTTCTCTTGAGATTGTGAAGGAGTATCCATTCGTTGATAGAAAAAAATATAAGCAGATTTGCTCCCTGTCTGGTCTATTGAAAGTTTTGCTTTTAGTTCATCATTATAACAGTACCATGTCTGCGTAACGCTATCTTTAACATAAGAAGTATAATGCCCTTCATGAAGCGTTCCTCTTTGTAAAGTAACTCCCATGAGTTGATAAGTGTGCTTACTATTTTCATCAGTTAATATAAGTTCTGGCTCAGCAAAAATAGGAGTATCAATGCGTTGTGTTTGATTATTCTCATGCTTAAATCGTTTAGCCGAAATCATAAGCACTTCAGGAAGTTTTTTAATAGAGATTTTACGATGAGCGCCAAGTCTTTGGCACTTGTTACAGCGATAACCAGGGATAAACTCTTTTTGATTAAGGAAGCTTTTTAAAAGAGTAGATAAGCATATAGTATTGTCTTGATCGGGCAAATGAAGTTGCAGTGAAGCATCAGTTGCAGAAATAGTTGATGTGTGATTGCATGATGCAAAAGTTTGTTGATAGGTAAGTTCAATATTAAAAATTTTTTTAATTTCATCATCAAGTGTGGAAAGAAGTGTTGTGATAAATTCGTGCGCATCATGTTGTCCGGAAGTCATGTTTCTGTGGCCCGTATATCGGCTCATATAATTAACAAGGTCATCACGCAATTGAGCTGATCCAGAAATAGGATTTTGTTCTGTTCGAAGCTTGTTAAAAAATGATATGAGTGTAGAGGTAGCAGAGTTACGATCATATTTATTTTTTGTAAGGACTATATCCAGAGCTTTGATATTACTCAGCAGCTGGAGTGTTGAGCTCATAAAGCAATCGGTTCCATTTTCATTAATAATTCCAGTATTTGGACCTGATTTAGGTACAAGGTTAGGCGATAAATTTTCATGATTATCGTCAATAATCTCGATTGAGGTTTCTGCTTGTGTTTGTTCTGAATTATCGTTAAGAAGATCTGAAGTATCTTTTAGCCCACTATTATTATCTATAATTTCATTAGCAGGTGTCTGGTTGGATACATGCGATGGTCTTACCTGTGTGGCTTGTGGGATTGTATTTGGCATGCTTTGGCTGTTATTAACATGACTATTCGTCGTTACGACAGGCTGATTTATTCGTTCATAAAAAAGCATAAAAGTAGAATTGAGTCCTTTCTTTATTACTTGATAAGGAATTTCTCGTACTTGGTGATTGTTATACTCGTACCATTTATTATCTAAGCTATCTTTCACAAGAGATATATATACTTCTTTGTTTTCAGGACGAATAAGTCTTAGAATAATCCCCCTCAGTTGATAACTATGATTCCCATAGGTATCGCTCATTAACAAAGTATCTTCTGGGAAAAGTATGGTATTATTATGGAATGCTCTGTTATCTGAATATCGAACAAGTCTTGGAGTTGTAAAGGCAATAATTTCAGGGAGTTTCTTAATAAAGATAGAATGATTAACCCCTTTATTGTTGCATGTGCTGCAGGGGTAATCGTTGACATTAATATTCATGTAATGCTTCGCAAGCGAGTGAACTTTTGTATCTACACCAGTAAGCAGAGGAGGAAGAGGGTATCCGCGTCGTATGACAGATTTTGATGATCGGTGTTTTTGAGTATGACATACTTCATTTTTAGTAATTGCCATATCAAAAAATTTACTAATACTGTTATCGAGCTGATCAAGAAATGTCGCCATAAGTTTGTAGGTATTCTGCTGCTCAGAAGTTCCTGTGTGTGGTTGATTTTGATTACTAAAATAAGTGCGCAAGCGTGTTGACCCGGGCACAGGGTTTGTTTGTGTACGAAGTCTATTAAAAAATTCGATTAAAGCACCCGTAGGATAGTTTTTGTCATACGTGTTTTTCATGAGAACTTTTTCAAGTGCTGGAATATTGCTCAGTACTTGAAGTACGGCATTAGAGAAAGAGTCTGTTCCTGTTTCATTTAAAATTCCTACGTTAGGGCCTGACTTTGGAGCAAGGCTGACTAATGACGTTTCTGAATTTTCGTAACCACTTGTTCCCACCTCGTCCCAAAAACTGTCTAAATCAGCAAGGAAATCGCTCAAATCATTATTTTCTGCCATGAGCAATTCATTTAGATCAGCTTGTTGGGGTTCAGGAAGCTGGGTATGAGAGGGAGCGGTTACCTGGCTATCAGGTAAAATGGCTTGATTTTGTTTTTGAATCTCTAATATTTTAGATGGTTCATCAAGATAATCATTTAGAATTTCATTATAAAGATGGTCTTCTTCTGGGCTGTTCGCAACATGAGTAGAGCTTGAATTTTGAGTGGTTCCAGAAAAATGAACCTCGGGTTTTAGATTATCCACAGAAGAGATTGGTTGCTCATTTATAGCAACATCCCCTGATTTAGAGATTAATGTTTCTAAATTCTCAGAAATCAGATTATCTAAAAATCCTGATTCGCTATTCAGATTATGGGTAGAAGTAGATGCATGTGGAGCTTGAGGTTGTGATTGCTTCTGGATTTGAATAGCGCTTTTGGTTGGTTGTTGTTGTTGTTGTTGTTGTTGTTGTTGTTGTTGTTGTTGTTGTTGTTGTTGCGCGAAAAATTGCTGAGCTTGAGGGACTTGACTATTCATAGTTCCAATGGCTTGAGGAAAATTATTTCCCGGGTTTACCATTGGTTTATTCAGTGTAGAAACAACAGGATTATGAGCTGGTAATAAATTTTGTTGTATAGAATTTGTGTTTTTTGCACCTTGATTTGGAGTAATCTGATTATTGATAAGATTGCTGATTATTACTTTTTCATGCTGATCAATTCGTTGGTAAAAAAGCATAGAGGTACTCTTGAGTCCTTGGGTTAACTCTTCTGGTCTAAGCTCTCTTCTTTGTGTATCGCTATATCGATACCATTTGTTATTGTTACTATCTTTAACAAAAGAAACATATCTTCTCTGGTTAAAGGTTCCCAACTCTAATATTATTCCCATCAGTTGATAGCTATAATTACCGTTTCTATTCTGAAAAGTAATCTTTTCAGTGCAAGAAATCATCGTAAGATTTCGGTGTATTTTATTGTTTATATTTTTGAATCTGTTTGTTGTCAGCGTGAGGATTTCTGGGTATTTTTGTATCTTCATAGTATTATGGATACGAGTGTGATTACATTGAGAGCATGAAAAATTATTTGTATAGAAATTCATGTTTTGTCTTAAAAGTGACGTTATATTGGTATTGTTTATCTGATCAGGAAGCTCAAGAGGAAGTGATGTCATAAGAGCTGAGTTTTTGGGCAGGAAATTTTTATTATCGCACATGGTGCATATCTGACCCCTCATAATTCCTGTAGAGAAAATATTGTTAATATCATGATTGATTGTGCAGATGAGGTTCAGTAACGTAGGCATCAAATTACTTATTTGATGAGGGGCTACTAGAAGCTGGTTATACAATAATCTAGATCCGGATGCCAGATTATTTTCAGTTCGCAGCTTATTTAAAAATTCTATCAATATTCCTGTTGTACTATTTTTTTCGTATTCTTTTTGGGTGAGAATTTTTTCTAATGCGGGGATGTTATTAAGCACCTGGAGTGTGGCATTTATGAAAGAATCTGCTCCCGTTTTGTTTAAAATTCCTTTGTTGGGGCCTGATTTAGGAGTTAAGCTTACCAACGAAGTTTGTGTATTATTGTGCGTACTCCCAAGATGTAGGTTGGTTGGAATATTTTCAACTATGGGTTTCAAGCCTTTAATCCCATTATTATTAAGTTGATTATTATGAGGTGCAGGGGGTAATACATTTGATAAAGCCTGATAATATAGATTTTTTGCTACCTGGTTGCTTACAGATTGAGTGCTTATAGGATAGGAAGGAGCCTGGTGAGGCTGATTATTTACCAAACCAGGACCGTGCGGAGTTGCCTGTGCGGGTAACTCTACCGTCTCATTATTACGCGAGACAGGAGGTTGAGGTTGGCTATCACCAAAATTGCCTGTTAGCTTATTTATAGAAAGCTCTGTGTCTGCAGAAATTACCATTGATTCATGGATTAATGTTTCTAAATTGTCAGAAGTGGTGACATTTAATTTTTCAGCAATGAGATTTTCAAATAAGTCTGGCTCATTATCAAAACTACTATCAAGACTACTATCAATAACTTCTTGGGGTGCAAGCTCTTCATCTGGTTTATGCTTTTTATTCTGTGATGCCTCTTGAGCAACAGGATTATCTTTTCTTTTTTTACCAGACTCCTGATTGCTATTCATAGAGTGTGAACTATTCTCATCTAAAATATTATCTAAATTTATAACGTGAGCATTGTGGGTATCTTTTTGGCTATGCTGTTTTGTAGCGGGGCACCAACCATTACTATCAAGGAGTTTTTTAATTACAGCGGGAGTAAGTCCAATGCGTTCAGCTTGGTCATACGCTTGAGTTAACTCAGTAAAATTTTTTGCTTTCTTAAACTGAGAACGTACATCCATGTAGTCTTGCCATGCAGGAAAATGGTCAGATCTAAAGCGTCGATCTATGAGGGCTATATTTTCATTTTTAAGATTGCCTTTATCATCCAAATGCCAAGTTCCTAATGAATCCATTATCCATGTTTGTTTTTCGCTGATTACAAGAGCAATCCAATGTTGATTAATATTAATCAAAATACCTTGAGGTTTGTGTGTTTCTCTAAAACGATGAATTGCTTCAATAATCATATGTTCGCGATAAATTTTTATATCATCTCTTAATTCGTCAAATTCTATGATTAAAAAATTTTCAGATTCTGGGATTTTTTCAAGTTGCAGACTATTTAACATCCCGAGGCTGTTTTTATTGTGTGCTTTGATAGTACTTAAAACATCATTATGCTTGTTAAGCCAGATATTAAAATTTTGAACTCTACGTAATTCTTGAGTAAAATGATCAAGAAGATTTTTGTTTCTTAAATCAATTGACTCATAAGTCTGGTCATTAAGTTTTTTCATCAAAGATTCTACATTGAACCGAGCAAATAGACCGCAAAGATTACCCTGGTCTTTTAAAAGTTTATGAGGATTAACGAATTTTCTTCTTGAGTTATTGTAAGACGTCTGGCGAAGTACCTTTACCTGTATAAACTGAACGCACTCCTGAGGTGTGTTTTCTATTGCTGATGCAGCATCAATTAAAGAAACAATATTACTAGAGGCCTGTTGCGATGCATCTATGTCTAATACCGTATCAGCAAATGACAAAAGATTTTGTTCGGTTTTCTGTAATGTATCTGCGTTATTGCAAGCTGCTTCATGTTCTAAGGCCACGGTTCTGAGCTCATCAAAGAGGATGCTATCTGCTAATATTGCAAGATCTCCGGCTGCTGGTTTGGTAGAAATCACAGGAGTGGATTTTTTTTGTGAAATTTTTCTTTTTTTAAGAGATATTGATGATTGAGCCTTGGGGCTTCGTTTTCTTTTTTGAGGAGTAGACTGATTTTTGGGCTCTTGATTTGTCTCTTGAATGACTTGAGTAATCACTTCGGTCGAAGATGGTTTGTTTATGATATCAACAGTATTTTGACTGGAGGGTTCTTCTTTTTTAGCTTCATTCAAAACCTCTGGATTTATCAAATTTTCTGGATTTTTCAAAAGCTCTGAATCACCGCGATTATGAGCAAGAGGGCAATCTGTTTGCTGGTGAGAAATTAAGTCAGCGCCTTTGAAGGCAAAAAAGCCACAAGTACACTCGTGCAACCATTTATCATGTTCACTTATATAATGGTGAGTAAGTTCATTTTGGGTAGTAAATTGCATAGGACAATCAAGACAGCATTTATCAAGAGTAACCTGATTGTTCTGAGGTTTTTCTATATGAAGAGTATCTTCTTTGTCACTTTCTTCATCATAATCCAAATGCGCTTCTTTATAATGTTCAACTAATTCTAAAGCAGTTTTAAATATTCGCGTACACGTTGGATATTGTCCACATCTATAGTTCTGGCTTGAGGGTTCTTCTAAATTTTGATTTTCTTCATCAGGAGCATAATTTACAAATTTTTTATTTTGTTCGTCGATCATTCCAGGTTCATCAAAAAAACTTGCATATGGTAAAGATGAGGTAACTTCCGTCTCTGGAAGCGAATCATCATCCTGCATTTGAATATCGGGATAAGCCGGGTTTATAGAAGTGATAGGGAGCGGCTTTTGAGGATCAGTTTTGTCTTTTTTGTCGGTACATCGATAGAAATAAATATAAGGATTTTTGGATGCTTGAGTGACGGTATCAATCGATATTTTTGTTCGCACAGAATCGTTATATTCGTACCATGTATTGTTGCAGCTATCCTTAACGCAAGCGATGTAGTGTCCACGAGTAATATTTCCAGTATGTGTTATTACCCCAATAAGCTGGTAGGTAACTGTCTGATTTTTATCAGTTAAAAAAATTTTTTCTTCAGTAGAAATGGGAGTATTCATACGAGTGGGTGTATTTTTTTGTTGATCATACTCAAACCGTTTTGGAGCTATCACCAGCACTGGAGGGAATTTTGCAGGCGTAATGGTTCGTTGTGCACCTCTTTGGTGGCATGATATACACGAAAAATCATTAATTGTTTCAGTCTTACCAAAAAAGTTTTTAATTAATACGTTAAGTTCTAGAGAGCAATCTTTACGTTGAGGGGGAATTTCTAGGCTTAAAAGCCAGCTTGGATCAACAGTTTGGTTATTGTAGCATCCAGTGTTACAGCTCAGAGTGGACTCATGTTCCATTTCAAAAACAGATTTGAGTTCATCTTTAAAGAGTGATAGGAGTATAGAAAGAAACTCTTGGGCATCATGCTGCCCATTACCCATATTTTTAAGATCTTCCAGATCTGTATTTTCAACAATATATTTACGTAAATCGTTTGACCCAGAAAGAGTATTTTCTTCTGTCCGAAGACTATTTAAAAACGTGATTAACTTTCCAGGGATAGAGTTTTCAGGATAGCTCTTTTGGCTTAAAGCTTTTTCAAATTCAGGAATATTGCCCAGTATTTGGAGCGAAGCATTAATAAAACAATCGCTGCCGCTTTCATTTTTTATACCTTGATGAGGAAGTATCTTAGGAAGTAATGTTACCATTTTCGTATCTAATGGCTCAAGATTTTCGTGATCTTGCGTAGTATTATTTTTTTCTGCAATTGCTTCATGATCTACAGATTTAACGTGAGCGACCTCATCATGTAAAATAGCAATTTTCTCAGGTATAAAATCTTCTTCTTTGTTTTGAGTATCCAGTTTTTCAGGTTTATCGATTGATATTTTTCTTTTTTTATGATGGTTTAATGATTGATTTTTATTTCGACGGTTTCTTTTTTTAGTTGCATCATTTAATGAAAAAACTATGTCATCGTGAGAACATTTTTTTATATGTTTTTCATATTTTATAAAATCACTTGTTGTGTATTCTTCGCACCAATCACATGAATAATAGCGTCCTGATTTAGTTTTATCATTATCTTGTGACGAGGAAATAGCCTTATTTTTTTTCTCATTATTATTATCAAGAGAAAATTTTTGCATAAGCTTTTTATTGGAGGCAGGTTCTTGGTTTATCCCGATAGGCTTTATTTTTTTTGGAGTCGTCTTGGGTTTTAAACTTTTGGGTTTATTAAATGTCCATGGTTTGCAACCACCTTGTTTATGTTTATGAAAGATTGTTGCTTCGAGTGTTAAAAATTTACAGGTACAGGTGTGTACCCATGTTTTATCATGAAAATTCCAATAATGAGCTACAAGCTCTTCTTTATGAAGGAATACTTTGTTACAAAAATGACATGTTTTATTTTCAAGCTTATCTTGAATTTTATTTCTGGATTTTTGATCAGGCTTATACTCAGCTGAGCATTTCATCGTACTGAGAGTGGTTGGTAAAGCGTCAGGGTTGTAATCATGGCGCTTAAGGTATTCATCAAAAGAAGTAACTGCACATTCACAATCTTGGCAGTAGTACAGCTGGCTACCTGGATGGTTTATGCGAATATGCTCTAAAAATTTTTCTTGAACATCAAAGGGCGTCAAGGTGCACCATGGACATTCAAATATTTCAGATGAGTCTTGATGATTAGAGCTTTGCGTTTTTAAGAAAGTACAGTCTTGTTGGCTGTCATCTATTGTATCGAGTGTAGACGATTCAGTGCTCTGAGTAACTTGATTTTCAGGAGCAGTAGGTATTTTTTTGAAGGCTGGAATATTACAGTGAATCTTGTGTAATTCAGCATCAGTGAGCTCTGTGGTTTGGCAGATACTACAATAATAACAATGTACATGTTGATGTGCTGTTATTATATGATCATAAAGCTTTGCAGAAGTTTCGAATTGCTTTTTATCATTGCACCAAGAACAGAGCTTATGCCTGCTCAATAAGTGATTATTGAGTGAAGCCTCTGTGAGAAAGCCTTTGCCTAAATTATTATCACAATCTTCGATAGGACAATGAAGCAGGAGAGGTGGTTCTTTGCTTTTCAAACACTCTAATGCATGTGTTCGATAGCCAGAATAAAAGCGCGTTATGAATGTTTTGCATGTATCACAGTAATAGTATTTGATTTCAGGGTGCTTTTTTTGAATATGATTTAGGAGATTAAGCGTAGTTTTAAACTTCGTTACCTTTTTCTTACCCTCGCATAGGTGACAAATTTTATGTTCGAATACCATATGATTATCAAAGCTATTTCGGTTATCAAATCCTTTTTTGTTGTTGTTATCGCAATCTGTTAAAGGGCAATTAAAGTGACCTTTATTTTCTTCTTGCTCAGAATTTTTGTCAGGGTTACAGCGGCGTTGATGTTTATCGTAAAGGCGAGAATCGGTCGTCGTAAATTTCTCACAGAATTTACAGTAATAAAAAGACTGCCCTATATGCTCTGCGATAACGTGGTCGCAGAGCTCTTGATGTGATTCATAGCTTGATTTGGTTGTGCACAATGGACAAGAAATATGAACTTTTAATAAGTGATTATCAAGTGCAGGCTTTGTTTTAAAAACCCTAATTTTATCATGTTTATTGGCAGATTTTTTTGGCAAAGATTTGGGGGAATCTTTTTTTGCTTCAGGAGACCGTTTATTTTTTGATAATTGTTTCTTATTTAAATTTGAATCATTGTTATCACTCTTTACATTATTCAGGGTTGGGTTATTGGTCGGAACCAACTTTTTTTTACATGAAGCTTTATGCCGATTATGATGAGCCTTTGAAGTTGTTATATATTTTTTACATAGTTCGCACAAATGACAAGCGGCATCATTGTGTTTCTCGAGCGTGTGTTTATGTAATAATTCTGTGGATGGGTAAATTTTTTCATCTTTGCACCACGGACAAATTTTATGAGTTTTGAGGACATGGCTATCAAGATCACGCTTATCATTAAAAGCTTTTCCTTTATTTTTTTTACAATTTTTTATAGAACAGAGCAGGTTTAAAGGTGCTTTTTTAGGATTTTCTTTGCAATAAGCTTTGTGGGTCTTATAATCGCCCCGGGCATTTGTAATAAAAATTTTACATATTTTACAAAAATAACAGTCTTCATTGGAGTGTTTTTTTTCAATATGCTCATAGAGTTGGTAAACGGAATCAGATTTTTGTTGCTCATCACACCACGGGCAAGCTGAATGTATTCTTAATGTATGCCCATTAAGAGAAGATTGATCTTTAAAGCCTTTTCCAAGGTTATTTTTACATGATTTTATAAAACAATTAAAGTCTGAAGTAGATGACTTTTTTTTGCTTAACTTTTTTAAATTTGTTTGGCAATATTTTTGATGCTTGGTATAACCGTTTTCGTGGTTAGTAATGAAATTTTTACAGAGTTCGCAGTAATTGCACGGTTTTTGTGGATGTTCTTTTTTAGCATGTTCATAAAGCTCTAAGAGTGACTCGAACTTTTCCTTTTTATTACACCATGGGCATGCTGCATGGATAGTTAATTTATGATTATCAAGAGCAGGTCTACTTGTATATCCTAAACCCTTATTGTTATTACATTCTTTATAGGTGCAATTAAATTTTCCAGCATTTTTTTGAATGTCATTTTCTTCATCAGAAGCGTCTTGTATTTGAGATGCTTCGTTTTCATTCTGAGTATTAAGAGACTTCTCTTGGACACCCAAAAGGGGCATCGATAAGCAGATCTGTGCAATCAGAAAAAAGAGTAACTTTGCGTGATATCGTGAATTATCCATGGTTCATAACCTCCCCTGTCCTGCGGGTGCCCGGTCGTTAAAAGTTCTTATCTATTCATATTATATTATCAAACTGAAAATATTAGTCAAAAGGGGTCAGGGGAGTAGTGTATATGAGAAAATGGATATGTTACAGGGGTGGAAGTGTATAGCTCCTTATGAGGAGCTGGCGGGACGTATGAAATTTGGGGTAAATTGTAGGCCAATCTGATTATTATCATGAGCAATACAGGCTTGAACTTCTTCCCCAAGCTTTTGAATTTTGGGATTAACAATAAACCATTTTTGAATATCTTCTTTTGTATAGAGTGAGGTGAAGCCTTGAGGCGATTGCTTTGGTGCAGCTAAGACTGTTACGTTATTGAGCTTGGTATCAATGAAAATTTTGATGTACAAGCGAATAGAGCTGTGGAGTACGCTTGTTGGTTCAAGAAGGTAAGAGCAAAGAGCGTTGCCAATTGCCTTGGAGAAAACCTTGAGATTTAATGTACTCAGGTCAAGGCCAGCATTGGTCCGAGTGCAGCCGAAGCTTTTTGAGTAAGCGGTATTTTTGATGAGTTGGTTATTAAAGTATTTTTCGTTTTTGTCGTTACTCTCATGGTTAGTAAGTTCAGGAATACCAAATTTGTTATGTAAGATATCTCTGAGCTCCTCATGAGACTGAGGGAAGTTCACTGAGTAATTGAGATCATGTTTTTTAAAGAGCTCTTTTATTTTGAAGATTAAAACAGTTCGACCTTCCCTGTTATCGTACCTATTAAAAACAAGATAACGGTAGTCTTGATTAAAATTGAATCCGTTTTGAGCAAGAAACTGCTGAATCTGTATATCATGAAGTGTCATCTCAATGACGGCTGCGTGCGTGTTGTTGAAATGAGCCGTAATCAGTGCGAAAAAAATAAGAAATAGTTTGTGAAAGATGGTCATTCAAAGTCTCCTCTATAGTTGCTTTTCATTAAAAATTTTAAGAATGGCCATTAGACTATGCGCTGCATATTTATTTGTCAAAAATTAATTTTACTGAAGTGTGTTGAGCTATCCGGTAGTTGGGCAACTCTTATGTTATTGATGATTCTTTTCGCGATTAAATATTTTCTTGTAGTTGTCAATGCCATTGCCCCAAAGCTTATTGGAAGCATGATGCTTCTTATTCCAGAACTTGAGGCAATTATGATTTCAGGATTACTCAATTTATTGATTCCCAGGGAGTCCTTGTTGCTGATCAAAAGATTCGGAAGAACGATGAACCCTTGAAAGAAGCGTTTTTGCTAGGCACATGTCTGTATTTTTGTGGGATCTAAAATTTGTGATATTAAATGTTAAATAATTACAAGCCTCGCAATAGAAACTTTTTCTGCAATTAGGATGTTTTTTATTTAAGTGTTCGTGAATTTTTTTGAGGCTTTTAAATTGCGTTGATTTACTACATTTTTCTTTATGTGATTTTTTTGTCCAAGGACAAAGTTGATGCTCTTTTACAATATGATCATATAACTGTGGAAATTTGGTGTAAGTTTTATTGCAATTACTGTTGCAGAAGTCTTTACAGTACAATAATTTTTTATTTTTCCTGTGAGTATTATTTTGTTCATGATTGTTTGTAATTGTATCAGTATCAGTATCTTCGAGATTGTTTACGTGACTTGCAAGATCAATTAAAGCGCTGACAGAAGAGTTTTCTAAAAAAACAAAAGAGCTTTGATTGTTGATCGTATTCTGATCAAGCAAAATGTTTTCACTATTTGTCTCAGGTAATGCCCTAGGTTCAATATCTTGCCAGGGTCCATGTTGTTGATCAAAATGTTCGGAAGTATGAAGAGAACCTGCAATACGAGTGTTCGTTTTGCATAACTTTGTATTTTTGTGATTTTTAAAATTTGTAGAAAGAAATGTTAAAAAATCACAAGCTTCGCAATACAAACTTTTCCTGCAATTTGGATGTTTTTTATTTAAGTGTTCATGAATTTTTTTAAGGCTTTCAAATTGCGTTGTTTTATTACATATTTCATTCTGTGATTTTATTGCCCAAGGACAAACCTTATGAATATTTACAATATGATCATATAAGTTTGAAATACGATGATAAGTTTTATTGCAATTACTGTTGCACCGGTCTTTACAGTAGAATAATTTTTTATTTTCTCTGTGAGTATTATTTTGTTCATGATCGTTTCTAATTACCTCAGTATCAGTATCAGCATCAATATCATCTTCTACAAGATTGTTCGCTTGATTTGCAAGATCAATTAAAGCGTTGACAGAAGAGTTTTCTAAAGAAACAAAAGAGCTTTGATTGTTAATAGTATTCTGATCAAGCATAACGTTTTCACTATCTGTCTCAGGTAACCTGGTAGGTTCAATTTCAATATCATCTTCTACAAGATTGCCGGCTTGATTTGCAAGATCAATTAAATCGTTGACAGAAGAGTTTTCTAAAGAAACAGAAGAACTTTGATTGTTGATTGTATCCTGGTTAAGCAAAATGTTTTCACTATCTCTCTCAGGTAATCTGGTAGGTTCAATTTCAAACGCTTGATTATTGTTAATGTGTGGGTGCTCCAAATTAATCATATCTTGATCCAGGCAGAGTACTTCTTGCTGATCACAATGTTCGGGAACGCTTGGAATAGGATTAATCGCTTTGCAGAACTTTGTATTTTTGTGATTTTTAAAATTTGCAGAAACGAATGTTAAAAAATCACAAGCTTCGCAATAAAAGCTTTTAATGTGATTCGGATGTTGATTCTTCCAGTGATTGTGGAGTTCGTTAAGGTTTGCAAATTTATCTCTATGATTACATGATTTTTTTGCCAAAGGACAATATTGATATTCGCATACAATATGAGAATATAATCCATTACATGTGGAAAAAGCTTTATTGCAATTACTATTGCACCAGTCCTTACAGTAGAATAATTTTTTATTTATCTTGCGAATATTATTTTGTTCATGATTGTTTGTAATTACCTGAGTATCAGTATCAGTATTAACTTCTACGAAATTGCTGTTTTGATTTGAAACATCAGTTGGAGAGTTAAATAAAGAGTTTACTAAAGAAATAAAAGGGCTTTGATTGTTGATAGTATCCTGATCAAGAATAGCGTTTTCACTATCTGTCTCAGGTAATCTGGTAGGTTCAATTTCAACCGCTTGATTATTATTAATGTGCGATTGCTCGAAATTAATCATATCTTGATCGTAGCAGAGTACTTGTTGCTGATCAAAATGCTCGGAAGTATGAAGAGAGCTTGCAACAGGATTAATCGCTTTGCAGAACGTTGTTTTTTTATGATTTTTAAAATTTGAGATATTAAAAGTTAAAAAATCACAAGCTTCGCAATAGAAATTTTTACGGCAATTTGGATGTTTTTTCTTTAAATGTTCGTGAATTTCTTTAAGGCTTTTAAAAGGCGTTGTTTTATTGCATATTTCTTTATGTGATTTTTTTGCTAAAGGACAAGCCTTATGAATATTTATAATATGATCATATAAGTTTGAAGTACGACTATAAGCTTTATAACAATAACTGTTGCACCGGTCTTTACAGTACAATAATTTTCTATTTTTTCTGCGAGCATTATTTTTTGCATGATCGTTGGTGATGATCTCAGTATCAGTACCAGCTTCTACAAGGTTGCTGTTTTGATTTGAAACATCAGTTGGAGAGTTAAATAAAGAGTTTACTAAAGAAACAAAAGGGCTTTGATTGTTGATAGTATTCTGATCAAGCCAAATGTTTTCACTATCTGTTTCAGGTAATCTGGTGGGTTCAATTTCAAACGCTTGATTATTGTTAATGTGCGGTTGCTCGAAATTAATCATATCTTGATCGTGGCAGAGTCTTTGTTGTTGATTAAAATGTTCGAGAATGCTTGCATGAAGAGTTCTCTCTTTGCACAATCTTGTATTTTTGTGATTTTTAAAAAGTTCAGAATTGAATATTAAATAATCACAAGCTTCGCAATAGAAGCTTTCAATGCAATTGGGATGTTGACTATTCCAGTGATTGTGAAGTTCGTTAGGGTTGCTAAATTTATCTTTATGATTGCATGATTCTTTTGCCAAAGGACAACATTTATGTTTGCGTGCAATATGAGAATATAAAAATTTTATGTTGGAAAAAGATTTATTGCAAAAACTGTTACACCAGTCTTTACAGTACAATAATGTTTTATTTTGAACGTATTTATTAGTATCATTAGTATCAAAATTTGTTATTGTCATCTCATTTCTTTGCTCGTTGTCTTCATCTGCTAATCTGTAGAAACAAAGATAAACTTCCGACGATTTTCCAATAACCTCGTTACCTGAAATTTTTTCAACAATCGAGTCGTTGCAGTGGTACCACTCTTTACTTACGCTATCTTTAATTTGTGCCGTGTAATGACCATCCTTACCATCCGATGTATTGTGATGTAAAATTAAGCCGATTAATTCATATTTTTTATTGTCAATGAATAAATACTCTTCAACGTTAACTGGAGTATTAATTCTTTCAACCCCCTCTACATAGACAAATCGCTTAAAGTAAGTAGTTATTATTGCAGGTAATTTTTGTGGTTTAATTGTACGATAAAGTCCTTTTTTACCACAATTTTCGCACTGATAATCGTTTATGAGTTCTTTTTTGAAGAAGTTATTGACCAGGAATTGAGTAGAAAGTGGCGCGAGTTGGTTTGAAAGATGAAGCGGAATGATCCATGAAGAGTCGATTAATTGCAACGGACAGCCGGTCTGCTGGCAATGACAATCTGATTGTAATTGAACTTGAAAAATATTTTGTATTTCTGGATTTTCATCATTGAGGTGATTAATGAGCTTACAAAGAAATTCTTGAGCGTCATGAGTGCCTGACTCAATATTATTTAATCCATTGCCATTGTGGGCAATAAAATTACGCAGTTCAGCAGCTCCTTTTATTGGGTTTTGTTCAGTATTTGTTTTGTTGAAAAATTCAGATAATGTTTTTGTAAATGGATTCGAGCTTTTGAGTGTTTTAGTGAATTCAGGTATGTGTGCTAATATTTGTAACGATGCATTCATAAAGCAGTCTGTTCCATTTTCATTAACAATCCCGACATAGTTTGATTTTTGTGGAGAGCTGGTAATTGGTGAAAATAGATTGCTGTTATTATCATTAAAAAATTCATTTTCAGTAAGATTAGCTATTATATCTCTAAGAAATTCGTCATTAAGATCTGCAAGACCTGCATCAAGATCAGTTGCTTTACTAAGCGTAGAATTTAATTCCATGTCTTTGGTGGAATTAATTTTGTTTCCTACTTCGGGAAACATGAGTAGATTTATTTCGTTGTCGTTGCTTTGAGTGAATGGACTATAACTATCATCACATATGTCCAGAATATGCGAAAATGAATTAGAAATATGTTCATCATAGTTGTTATTTGTTATTGGTGAAAAAGAATTTTCTGGTAGCTCATGTTCAATTGTGTCTATGGTTTCTTCTTCTTCTATTGTTGCATCGATAATATCAGAATTGTTTTCAACCAATGTTTGATCTATAGCCTTGTCAGAAGTTGGAATTGGATGAGGAGACGAAACTCTTTTTTCACCAATAAGATTGGAAGAAAGAGGTTCCAGGTTATTTGAAGAAAAATTCTTAATGAGCTCCGACATAGATTGTGCTAAGTAGGTATTAATATTCTTAACAACCAAATTAATAGAATTTACGATATAATTATTATCTAAATTTAAGCCATTCAATGACGGCATCATAATAGCAGAAAAATTATTTTCTCTAGATATTGTATCCAATGGTGATTTGGGAGAAATGGCTTGAAGTTCGATTTCTCCGAGTGTTGAGTCTGGTGTTATAGCTGATGACTTGGGAGAAGCAACTTCCGCCTCAGCATCTATAACAATCACATTCAATGGTGATTTGGGAGAATTGGCTTGAGGTTCGCTTTCTCCGAGTGCTGAGTTTGGTGTTATAGCTGATGACTTGGGGGAAGTAACTTCCGGCTCATCATCTATAACAATCACATTCAATGGTTTGGGAGCATCTATTTTAGAATTGATATTATCTATTGTTTTACACGCGGCTTTATGAGAAGTATATCCTTGCTTTGTACAGGATAAAAAAAAGTTACATGTATCACATGTAACAAAAGCTTCAGATGAATGTTTTGATTTTATGTGCTCGTATAAATCATTTATTTTTTTAAAATGTCCTTTTTCTCCACACATTTCACTCCACGGGCAAAGGTTGTGTGTGTGTAATAAATGATTATCAAGTGAGCTTTTTCCTGCAAAGCCCAATGCGTATTTACGGTTAGCACTTTCAATACAATTTTGAACATGACAATAAAAACCTGTATTAAAAATAATGTCAGAGTTTTTTACTGAAGATGGTAATTTAGTACATTTTCTCTGATGAGTTATAAATGGTCTTTGAGAAAAACAAAGGTAATTTAGGCACTCTTCACATTTAAAGAAGGGCTTTTTAGGATGATCTTCAATTATATGGCGGTACAAAGCGCCCAGCGAATTATGAGCATTTTTTTTACTGCACTCATTTGTAGTGCTCCAGGGACATGTTAAGTGACTTACAAGCATGTGGTCATTAAAAGTTTCAATACTTTTAAAGCCCGCGTATTTGGGGTTGGCAGCGCTTGAAGGGCAGCCTAAGATTGGACAATATAATTTAATATTATCCTGCGAAAGAAGCACTTTTTTCCTCGGACGTCTTTGATCGTTTTCATCTTGTTTGCGTTTCATACCTAAAAGATTGTGATCCATAACAAAAAGGACAAGAATCCCTAAAAAGAGCACTTTTTTAATAAAATATAATTTTTTCATAATCTTAAATAACCTTATTTTAAATGGCTACCATAAGTAAAATTGAGAGATATGGCAAGATTCAGGGTATGAGTTTTGTATATTATCAGATATAATACTTGCGCTATATTTCAAATAGAATTATAGAATATTTATAAATTTTGTCAAATAAGCGATTAATTTGATATTCTCACCTTTAAATATCGACTTATTTCTTATAGTAAGAAAAATGCAAGATCCCCACATCAGGAGCAAAAATCTCAAGCTCTGCAGGCTAAAAAATGCTTACCCAACCCTTAGCTTCAAAAGTTTCTCGAAAAATCATACTCAGGCCCACTTTTTCTTTTCTGAAAAAATGCTACAATATGATTAGATATTGTAAATTATTTAAATTCTAAATTACAATCTGTTGCACAAGCTGTATTTATTTTTTGTGAGAATCGGTGCTTATGGAAATCTGTTACAAGGAGACTATTATGATGAATAAACGACATTTACTGCTAGGGTTACTTTTTATAACGACAGCATTGTCATTAAACGTTTCTGCAATGTTACCGCAGGAAAATCAAGCTACATCGAATTTGAGTCACAATGAAAATAGCGTGGAGTATGACTACGTAAATACAAAATTGACTAAAATTTTAGCTGAAGTTTCTGAAAATAAAAAAAATGGACCAAAGATACTTCCCCAGGTCAGAGAGTTAAAGGATCATTTACTTGCGCTGACGTTAGATGACACAACCAGAGAACTGATTGCATATGTCATAGATAGTTTAAATGATATGCAAAGTTCTTTTCTTGAAAAGCAAAGTGGTCGCGTAACGGTCATAAATTATTTTAAAACTACTATCAAAGCATTAACTGCCAAGGTGGCTAGTGCCCGGAATAGCAATAACAAAAATAACAACAATAACTTATCGAGTGCTTCTGCTCCTATCAAGAGAAAGATAGCTGGATTGTTACCTCAAAACGACGCTTTATCCCAGAGCCATTTTGTATTAGATGTAGAGCCTCAATTGAAAAAAATACGAATTGAAGATTCTGGAAATGAACAATATGTCAGCCCTGAATTATTATTTCAGAATAAAAGCAACAATGCCTTAGGAAAAGATATTAAGTGTGTTAAGAACTCTAAAAAGAGAAAAAGAAGTTCTAGCTTTATTGAGGTCAGCAATACAACAGATGCCAGTGATAATGCTGAAAAACATATTCCTATTGTGAAAAAATCATGCTTTGAATTGAGTCCAGCTGTCTATGAAAAGCAGTCACCATTAAGCAAAAAACTTTGGGGGAGGTTAGCTGAAGATGAAAAACAACGTATTCGTTCAGACATTGACCGGTATCGCTCATTTTTTGGATCTATTCATAATGATGAATGTCGCGCAAACATAGCAATAGATGAAAAAATGCCCGTAACGCCGCTTATAGCTGCTTTAAAGCTAAGTAATGCAACTGATGTGTTAATGTTAGTTGATGCGGGTGTTGATTGTAATATGCAGGTGGGGGGAGAAGTTCCTATTATTCTTGCCATTCAATGTTTTATGAAATCGAGCTCTGAACTTGATCGGGTATTCTTGAAAATGTTTGATAAAGTTGAAATGAATTCTGTTCTTGCCGAAAATCTTATTTCATCAATACTCACAGCTTGGAAATGTAGCGGAGATTTCTATTTATCGTATCATGCTTCGGCAAAGGCACTTTTATGCATTTTAGAAAGAATGCGTAAGGAAAATATTCAATTGAAAAATGTCAATTTAATTTATCAAGCAATTGAGACAAATTCATCTACTTGTCTTGAATACATCCTAAAACATTGTGATGATGGAATTGATTTTGACAATATCTCAAGACCTGTAGAGCAGATTGAAATGAAACTAGCATTTGAAATGCTTCATGATCGTAGAATTTCTATGCTTAAGGTCCTATTGAAATCTGGAAAATTTACACCAAGGGTCCAAAAACAAGATGGGAGCTTTTTTCATAGCGAGATATTTTTGCAGAAAGATCGTTTTTGGAGAAGTGATCTATTTGAAATTATTGATCTAATTATAGATTTATCAGATATCAATAAGCAGGATAGTTTTGGTTATACCTTATTTCATATGATGGCTTTACATATGCCATATTTAAGCTCTCTTAAGGATTGGGATAAGCTTTATTATAAGCTTATCATTAATGGCGCTAATCCTAACATTGAAACTAATACAGGCTTGACTCCTTTGGCACTTCTCAATCCTAATTCCCAGATAAATGAAAAAATAAAAAATAAAGAATTTTTACTTCGCTTCAACAAGATTCTTCATTTTCTTTCTCAAAAAGCGGTTATTAATAAGTCAGGGAAAGATCTAATGGCTACTTTATGGAGTAAGCTTTGTTTTCAGAGTGAGGGATATCAAGAATATGAAACACAAAGTCAGCCACTTGACTCATCTCATTTTGAAATTTTAGATAATTAACCTTCGTTGTGATCTAAAATTTCAAGAGGACGTCAAGCCCTTTTAGAGCCAATACTTTTTTTCCTTAGGTTATTTACCAGAAGAGAACTCGGTCGCAAGCGGCCAAGTTCTCTTCAACCATTAATCATAATAAAAAAGATTAGGGAGAAAGTACTCTGGAGAGCATTTACAGATGAAATTTTGAGTTGTTAAAACTGAAGGGGACCTCAGGACTTTTCGATTTTTATTTTTTCGTGGGGTTTGACAGGTTTCTTTATGGCGATTTAAATGGTCAGGAAATAGTGTGATATATTCATTACACAGTTCACATACAAAACAATTTCTTGACTTGCCTTGGTGACTTTTGTTCCTAGATCGGTGCCATTCAATAAAGTGAACTAATAAATCATCCACCGATTCCCATGTATCTATATTATCACAGCACGGGCAAATATGATGTTGGCACAGCACGTGGTTTTCTAATTTAAATAATTTTGAAAACCCTTTATTGTTATTATTTCTACAGTTAAAAATAGGGCAATTAAATTTATATCTTTTTTCTGTTTCACTCCAAAACTTAAACGTATTAAAGTCTCTAAAAGGGATAGTTATCTCTTGTTGCATCCCGGTAAGAAGAAAAAAAATCGAGTTGTGAACGAAAAAAAATAGAAATAGAGTTGTTTTAAAATTTATATTCTTCATGTAAAAACGTCCTCTATGTTTTAGCCAAAAAGCTTGTACTTATAGCTTTATTGAGTCTATCAAATTTAATCGGTATATTTACAAGAATTAAAATTTTAGAATTACTCAAAAAATAAGAATTATAACTGGAACGCCATTGTATGTTTGGCCATTGTTGGCTTATGTTATTTTCATTGGCATTAAAGCGCGTAAGAAAAATGTCATACCGTTAAAGGTTCTTTTAATCGCACCCGCTATTTTTTCTACATGGTCATTCTATTCTATTATAACGCGTTATGGTGCAAACTTTTTTATATTGAGTATAGCTTTATCCAGCATGCTTCTTGGAATATATGCAGGATATTTAATGATGCATAAAACTACGATGCGGTTTGATAAACTTAAAAAACAGGTTGAGTTACCCGGCAGCTGGATAACGCTAATTCTATTAATGTTGCTTTTCTCAATTAAATATTTTCTTGGAGTTACCAATGCTCTTGTGCCAGAGCTTGCGGGAAGTTGGATTTTACTTGTGCCTGAGTTTGCAGCAATTATAATTGCTGGTGTGCTTGTGGGCAGAGTAGTTAGTTGCTGGCAAAAGTATCAAAAATCTACTCATGTTGATCTTAATTAAGGCACAAAAGAAACTTGTGATTATTCAAATTAATAATTGAAGAAAACTGTATGAAGAAATTTTTATGATTACAATCGACCTACTCAATAACCACCCAGAAGCAATTTCAGAACTTGCAAAAATATGGCTTGAGGTCCTTGGGAGCACCTGGATGCCGCATGTATCAACTACAGAAATTGAAGGGTGGCTCAATGAATGGCTCAATGATGACGTGTTGCCACTTGCTTTGATTGCGTTGGATGGTGACAAGCCTGTTGGCATGTGCTCCTTACAAATAAACGATGGTATTCGTCCAGACTTGCTGCCATGGTTAGGCGATCTATGTGTTGTTCCAGCGTATCAAAATCGTGGCATTGGAAAGCAGCTTATACGAGCTGCAACAGAAAGAGTTCACTCAATGGGTTTTGAAAACTTGTATCTTTTCGTGTTTGAAGAGTCGCTTATCAATTATTACCACAAGCAGGGTTGGCGCAAAATTGGAGAAGATCAGTATGAGAGGCATCCTGTGATTGTCATGGAGTTTAAATGACAGTTTTCAGCTTCTTATTTTCGAAAAAGTCAAAAATCGATAATAGCAACAATTCTTATTTGCGTGAACGAAAATAAGCTCACGCACTATTTCATTCTTGTGCGTAAAAATGAAATAAGGATGCTTTATGAAGAAGATTGTTTCAGTTTTAGGCAGTTAAATGAAATAAGGAGACGGCTGAGGCGGTTTGAATGTCTTATTTCACAAGCCAATTATAGAAATTAATGAAGTGAGTGATAGTATTGATAAAACTTATAACACTGCAAACAATATCATTAAGCAATTTATTGATGTGGGCATAGTTTTTGAAAACAAAGAACAAAAAAGGAACAAGCTTTATCGCTTTGAACCATATTTAAAATTACTTTAAAAAGTGTATGAGTAGAATTGTGAGGAATACCTGAGGTGAACAAATTAATTATTTTTGATTGCGATGGTGTTTTAGTTGATAGCGAGATCATTGCAAACCGTATTGATGCACACATGATGACACAATTTGGTTATGCTATTTCAACAGAAGAGAGCATCAAAAAATTTACGGGCATGAACAGTAAGAGTGTTCGTGAATATATTTTAAAAGAATCGGGTATCGAATTGCCTGAATGTTTATCAAAATTAACTGGTGAGGCGATTGTTTCAGCGCTTGAAAAAGAGTTGCAACCATTGATGCTTTCGGTTTTATCTCATGATCTTCTCAAAAGTAGTGCCAAATGTGTTGCTAGCAGCAGCCCCAAAGAACGCATAGCACTGTCTTTGCGCGTAACAGCTCAGAATCATTTTTTTCCAGATGAGCATATTTTTACATCGGCGCAAGTGAAGCATGGCAAACCAGCGCCCGATCTCTTTTTATTTGCAGCAGAACAGATGGGTTACAAGCCTGAAGATTGCCTTGTCATTGAAGATAGTATTGCCGGTATTCATGCTGCACGCGCAGCGGCAATACCAGTCATTGGCTTTTTAGGAGGTAGTCATGCTCAGTTTGATTGGTACAAAAAGCGCATTCTGGACCAAGGAGTTCCTGTTGCTCATTATGAGCATGAGGTTTTGAGTTTCATTACCAACTTTATAACTGGAAATGGAAGATATAGCCAAAAAATTCAGCCCTGTAATTATTGATCTGAACTCTGGCCTTAGGCGTGCTCAAGACGGATCGCATGAATTTTATAAGAGCCTTGGCTATCAAAACGAAGGTCCCATGGCGAAAGTCTATTTCAGAAAAACTCTATAATTAACGCGAACTCGATAATTTGAAAAACAAAAAAAATATGCTTCCCTAGAGGATAATCACAACCTCAAACAAGAAAGGGAAGCGTAATGATGTTAACAAAAATTTTTTGTGAAGTTTATGATTTTTT